>SKPJ01000309.1 GCA_007119595.1 Myxococcales bacterium | reverse complement strand
TCTACTTGACATTCGGCGAATCCACTGCCACATTTTCGCCGCCTTCGAGCAGCCCTCGGCGGGCATCCAAAATTCAATCGCATGGCCCTTCCATCCCCAGCCGGAGCTCACGGGGCCGAACGTGTCTCCCTTTGTTTGAGGAGTTTTTCATGTCGCGCAAATGCAGCATCACCGGAAAAGGGCCCAAAGTAGCTAATAAGGTCTCTCACGCCAACAACCGCTCCAAGACCCGACAACTGCCCAACCTGCAGACCAAACGGATCTACGTCCCCGAAGAGGATCGGTGGGTTAAGGTTCGCCTGTCCAATCGTGCTCTGCGGACGGTGACCAAAAAAGGTCTGATGAATTTTCTAAAGGATAAGGGACTGTCCCTAAAAGATGTCACGGCCTGAGACGCTGTAAAAAAGCAGTTCGGTCGCAGATGAGCACCGATTCACACCGCGCCTTCTCGATGGGAGGCGCGGTTTTTTTGTGGGCCCTGTGTCGGGGATTGTGTTTGTGGCCCGCTTCTCGCGCCATCCCTGTCTGTGTTATCCTCATTTACGGGCTCGAAGATCGACCCACCTGGCGTCGCATTGCAGCCCCCTGATGAGCCACAATGTAGATTTTACTCGCTGTCTTTCACAACGATTCGAATGAGTAGTGAAGATACAGTCGATATCCCGGTGAGAACCCAGCGGGTGCGCAAGATCACGGGAGCCCTCGCTGCCATCCCGACGACGGCGCCCGATTCATCGCCGCTGTTGCGCCGTGTCGATCAGCTCTCCGATGTTTCCTTTGAAGAATTATCGGATACGCGAAAGCTCGAGCTTTTGCGAGCTCTTCGCCATCAACTCATCGAACAACAGCAGCGCTACTCCTCGCTGCTCAAGATCAGCAGTTCTCTGGGGGCGACCCTCGATCACAACGAATTTCTGCATATGACGATGGAATATATTCCCGACGTCATGCAGGCCGAGCGGGCCACGCTGTATCTCATCGACCTCGATACGGGCACCTTGCACGGAAAGATCGCCCAGGGAGCCACCACTGAAATCGTGCTCGATCCAGGCCAGGGCATCGCCGGATGGGTCGCCGAAACCGGCCAGAGTCTCAATATTCGCGACGCCTACGACGATCCTCGTTTTCACAGTAATTTCGACAATCAAACCGGCTTTGAGACCCGCTCCATCCTCTGCCAACCGCTGCGCAATTCCAAAGGGGATACCATCGCCGTGGTGCAGGTCCTCAACAGCCACAAACCCCACTTCGCCGAAGAGGACGAAAATCTGTTGAGCGCCATCGGTGGCCAGATCTCCATCGCCCTGGAAAATAGTCAGCTATACCACACCGTGGTCAACAACAACGAACAATTGCTGCAGACCACCAATAAGTTGCAGCAAAAGGTCGCCGAGCTCGATCTGCTCTACGATATCCAAAGCGATCTAAGTCAACCCTCCGATCTGAGCAGTCTGGTCCAAACGATCACCCAGAAGACATTGGAGTTGGTCAACGGCAAAGCCTGCTCCTTGACCCTTCGCGACTCCACGGCCCATCGAGTCCACGTCATGATCGATCGCAGTCCGACGTACTCCCGGGATTGGGATTTTTATACACGCACCATCTCTTCTCCGGAAAATTCGGTGGCCGACATCGTCATTGAGTCCGGTGAACCCTTCGTCTGCAGCGATGGGGCATGCCGCAAGGTTCCGGGACCAACGCCCCAACAATCGGGTCTGGAAGCACAGAATATTATCGCCGTTCCCCTATTTGACGACGACACCTGCATCGGTGCGCTGCAGGTCTTTAATCTGGCACTGCCCCAGGACCCGACACGCCTTGGATTTACCGAAGACGACGTCAAGTTGTTGACATTGATCGCCTCCCAGATCGCCAGTACCGTCGCCTCCCGACGTCGCCGCGAGTTGCGCGAAAAAGAAGATCGCCTGTCGACCATCGGACAGATGATCGCCGGCATCCTTCACGACTTCAAAACTCCCTTCTCCGTCATCAGTGGGTACGTGCAATTGATGGCCAACACGGATGACCACGAACAGCGCCATCAATACGCCGATCGGGTGTTGCAACAATTTCGGGACCTCAACCAGATGACCCGAGAGTTGCTTAAATTCGCCCGTGGCGACTCCCGCATATTACTGCGCAAAATCTATATGCACGTCTTCATCGACGAACTCACCGAATTGCTGGAGAGCGAATTCGACAGCTATGACATCGAATTCGAATTGGATTTGCAATATCGCGGTGAGGTGCATTTGGACCCCGTCAAGATGAAGCGAGCCATCGTCAACCTCGCCCGCAACGCCACCGAGGCGATGCCCGAGGGAGGCCATTTTCGAATGTCAGTGGAGCGCATCGACGACTCACTTCGCCTGACCTTTCGGGACACCGGAGAGGGGATTCCCGCAGATATTCAGGACCATCTCTTTGAGTCCTTCGTCACCCGGGGAAAGGAAGACGGTACCGGACTGGGATTGGCGGTGGTCAAAAAGATCGTCGACGAACACCGTGGCTCCATCACCTTCGACACCAAAAACGGTGAAGGCACCACATTCGTCATCGATCTTCCGCTGAATCCGCCCGACGAATCGGACTGAACTTTTTCGAGCGTGGAATCCATGGGACGAAAACATAGGACGCTGCAAACCGGCCTGCAAATCACATGGATGGCAGCATTGGCGATAGGTTTGTCAGTCATCGGCTGCGATCGGGAAGAGGACTCTCCGACCGTCACGGTCGCCGGTGCACCGACGGAAACCGCCGCCGAGACCAGCACCGACGAGGACCCCGACGCCCCGGGCCAGCCATCGGCTACCGAGGACCCGAGCGCGCAGCACAGCGCCGATCTGCCCGAGGGTACGGAGGAACAAGACACCCGTTTTATGCAGGCCCGAACCGCATTTTTGACCGATGATTACGAGCGCGCGGAGGCTCTCTTTGAGGAGCTGGCCTTCGACGAACCGGTCACCGGCCAAACGGTCTCCGCTGCCATCGCCCTGGGACAGATCTACGTCGAAACCGACCGACAACAAGAAGCGGCAGAGCTGTTTACAGATCTTCAAGACCACGTCGCCGATCTGCCCGAAGTTCTCCTGGTCCTGGCCCGCACCTACGCCGAATTGGACAAACCCGGTCTCGCTCTACAGGCCTACGACAGAGCCTACGAACAGCAGGCGGACTATATCTTCATCCTCCCCGAAATGGCGAAAATCCTCATCCAACAAGACCAGCAAGATCGGGCCGCCGATCTGCTGGATCGCTATGAAGAGCGCCTACAGCGATTCGTGACCAAGCTCGAGGATCCCGACAACACCCCGGAAGAGAAGCGAATCTATCTGGTCGATATCGTCGGACTTTTGCACGACGAGCGAGCCCATCAGGCGCTGCAGGTAGCCCTCGACGATCCCTCGGAACCGGTTCGCGTCGAGGCCGCCACAGCGCTCGGCGAAATGGGCGTATTCGAGGCCGAATCAGCCCTGCGGCAAACCGCCACCGACGACGAATCCGAAGCGGTGCGACTCGCCGCACGTCAGGCGATTCAGTCCTTGCGACAGCTCCACGAACAATTTGCTCAATAGCAGCCCTTTATAACGCACTCCCCCATCAACGCAAAAACGACGGGTTGCGATCCAACTGGCTCAGGTTGCGAAGAAAGAGTCGATCTCCACCAGCATCGACCACCACCAGGTAGCGCCCATCCCCCAGATCGGGCGTCAAACGGACCTGAGCGGGCAAACTGCTTCCACCTTCGGGGATGATTCCCTCCGAGAATACCGAGAAATTTCGTAGCACTTCGAAGCTATATTCCAATCCCTGTACCGGCTCCACCTCACCCTCGCGGATGCGAAATTGAAGATAGGGTCCCAAAAATTGCTCGCCCGTCTCAACCCGGGACTGGCGCCAACCCGCATCGGCATCCTCACTCAATACACAGGCACCGTCGTCGCGCTCCCAGGGAGACAAAAGCCCGCTGTCATCGCCGAATACGGTCCACTGGTCGACCGGTCGAACTTCATAGCTCAATCCCCGATCAAAACACTCTCTGGTCGGCAACTCGGCGACCCTGTCTTCGTCATCAATCACCTCTAACTGCAATTCAAATGCCCCCACCTCGACCACGTCGTAGGTTCGAAATTGGGGATCCTCCTCTACGTCCCTAAAGACCTCACACTCCGATCGATCGGCCGGTTCGCTCAAAATGGTGATCCGGTCGCCCGCCTCGACACCGGCGGCGCAATAGTCGAGCCCGCCGGATAAAAAGATGCCCGGTTGCTCCCGAGAGACCAGACCGTCGGCCGATCGACCGGGATCGGGCAATGCTCCCTCGTAGCTGACGGTCCACTCCTCGTTGCGCAAACGCTGGTCATAGGTGGAGCGCCAGATTTGTGCTTCGCCCTGTTCATTGAAGACGGCGCGGGCAAACTCCATCAACTCCGCCCGCGGCTGTTCGGAAAAATCATCGAGTTCATCATCGACGTCCAACCCCAGTGGCTGCGGGACAAGCGGTGAGCCACAGCCCTGGACGGCGTCTGCATCGGCGATGTCATCGACGGCATCCACCAACTGCTCAGGTTGTACACAAGTGCTCGACGGAGCCAGTCGCCCCTCTTGCTCGATTCCGTCGCGCAACCCGAAGATCGGCGATACCGCCAGGGTGGCCGATTCGCTGGGCTCGAAAAATCGCATCTCTTGGAGTTCCTCGTCCGTGTCGAAGTCCGGATCGCCGCCGAGTGGAAATTCGGGAAGTTGTAGGCAATGGACTTCTTCGGACTGGGCTCGCCGCTGGGCGTCGTGCAAAAACACCTCGTTGCTCAATATGTCGCCACCCTCGACGAGGCACTCGAAGTCGACGGAGGCGGCCCGATACAACTGTCCGGTGTTGGCGGCCACCTGTACACCGGCGCGATAGACGATATGTGCCGGATCGCCGTCAACGAGGACTTCTCTCTGCAACTCGGCACCCATCGCAAGCGAGGAGCGGATGGTCGGTATCCCCGCCCGGGTCTGCGAGGGAGGCACCGGCGGCTCGAGGGCATCCGAGGCATGGATCAACTGGCGGCGCCGATTGTCGAAGACGAATAATTGATGGTTCGGTCGATCCAATACATAGGTGAACAAGCCCACCGGATCGACGTCGACCTCAGTGGCTCCCCAACGGACCGACTCTTCTTCCTCTTGTTCTTCGTCACCTTCGCCATTTACATCGACTTCATCGACGAGATCCCAGCCGATTCGATCGACCTCACAGGGCGGGATGGCCTCCTCATCGAGGCATTGCTCGTCCTCGTCGAGGTCCTCTTCGTCGAAAACGATCCAGGAAAGTTCGTTGCGATCGCGATAGATTACCCACAGGCCCGACTCTAGTGGGTCGACGGCCATGTCCACCGGTCTGGCGGGCAACTCGATGCTCTGGACTTCGGCATCGATCCACTGGCAATTTTGGTCCGGTCGTCGATCGCGGCGATCGATTCCCTCGCCGGGGCGCTCGCAGCGAAGACCGCCCCGGATATCGATCCGGTTTGGACTCTGCGTCAGGGTCAGGGTCAGCCAGTCACCATCGCCGTTTTGAATGGACTCGATAGCCCGCGGGGTGCCATCGATGTCGATCTGTTGTGCCAGCGGGCGCAATGTCCACAGATCGATGCCGGTCAAAACCGAAGTGGTCTCGCTGGCCACCAGCGCCGCCGTGCCATCGCCGGTGGTGGTGATATCCACCGGGCGGTCGGCCACCGAGATCTGTGTCACTCCCGGGCGCCGGGCGTCGAGATTGACAAAGCGCGACGGGTCCTGACCGAGGGCCAATACACCGACTTGCGCGCTGCGCTGATTGGCCACCAACGCAAACCCCTGACCGTCGTCTTCACATCGCGGCAGCGGTCCCACCGGGATCGTGGCATCCTCGCTCAACACCGTCGGCAGGCAAACCTCGCCGTCGGCCTCCGACATACTAACCGGAGCCTCCAGAACCTCCGGCTGCGGGATATCGGGATCGCTGCACGCCGCGGTCATCGCGGCGATAACCAGCGCTGCCAGGATCAACTGCAGAGTCTGTCGTCGTTGCATGATACTGCCTTTGAAGCACACTGATGTTGTGGAGCCGACCGACGCTACTCGATGGTATCAATCACGGCGTGATAGGTATCGCTGTCGGGATCGAGATCGATGATGGCGAGTTGGCCGCATTGTCGAGCGTCGGGCTCACATCTGCTCTCGCCGTCGGAAGCGGCATCAAATAGGGTCACGTATCCCTGACAGCGCCGACCCGGTTCGGTGCAGTGGAAAGGGCGCTGGTCAGAGGCCATCGAATAGGGACTTCGCCCCACCTCGATGACATCGACCACCGCCTCCTGATCGGGCTCCACGACCTCGATGAGACCGTGGCGAAAGGACGGCACATACAAGCGCTGGATTCCGTCGGCGCCGCGGTGCACATGGACCTCCGAGGGGGTATGTTCCAGGGGAATCGACGAGACCACCGTGGGGTCGCCACCGCCGGTGGGCTCCATGCCGATCAGGTGCAGCGCATTGGGGCGGCGGGTTGCCACGTACATCCAATCACCGCTTTCGTCGAAGGCCAGCCCCCGGGCGTCCATCCCTCCGCCGGCCTGGATCACGGGAATCGAATGGGTCCGCACGATGGTCTCTATCTCTCCCGTGGCACTCAAAAAGGGGCGAAACCCCTCTACCCGACCCGTCCCTCGACCGGCGGCGTATACATCATTGGTGCCGGGTCGAATTTCGAGCTGATTCGATCCTCGATCCAATAGGGCGGCGCTTCGCATCGAGGCCCCGGCCACATCGGCGTCCGGCAGGCTCATCGAGGTCACGGCGCTTCCGCGAAGATGGGTCATATGGACCAGATCAAAATCTCGGTCTTGCCCGCCCACGGATCGCCGGGCTTGACCGACGGCCACGTCGAAGGGATCCGACGCAATTCGCCCCCCCTGGCGTACGTCCGGAATTCGCCTCGCCGTACAGGGCCGCGTATCTGGGGAGCGTACTCCCTGCTCATCTTCGCAGTACAGCGCCTGTCCCTGGTCGGCGACGGATAACACGGTCAACTCGTTGTTGTGCCGCGTCGGCACATAGAGTTTGGTCGCCTCTTCATTGAGCGCCATATAGGCCCCGAAGGAGGGCACAAAGGGCGACGACTCCGACATAATTTCGCCGGTTTCGGTGTCGATCACCAACACCGTCCCCCCCTGACTGGCCTGAAAACGCAAATTGAAATTGCTGTTGAGCACATACAAAAACCGGCCATCGGGATGCATCTGGACTCCGATGGGATAAAATAAGGCATCCCGCGGCGGCGGCGGGTCTTGATAGGTTTCAATACAACTGCCCAGTCCCACGGCGAGGATGGCAACGGCGGCGGTCATCCACCACGTGGAAACGATTTGATTTGCTCTCTGGCATTGCGATTGGCGAGATGCTCTGGATGCCATATCCATACGGGTCCGAGTACGAAAAGATGGGAATGCGCGGCGTGCGATGACGCAAAATCCCGATTATCACTCGCTGCCCCTTCAACGCAAGGTGCCGCCATCTGTACTTCCATGCCTACCAATGGCTCGCAGCAAGTCTGCTTATCATCGACACCACTGGCAATCGATGGTGATGGACCCAAACCACATCGGACGAATTTTTCTTCCGTATTAGCAGATAGAGAAGACATCGACGCGGCGATGGTCAGTGGTCAGCTTGCTTTTCACTCTTTATGCCGCTATGACATTGCTCGCCCGCCGGAGGGCATAAAATTTTTAGACCTCTTCGTCCCCGCATCGCGGGTCGTAGAACCTCTCGTTTTTCCTGGAGAACTCGCCATGCGAGAAAAAATCAAGCTCGTATCCACCGCTGGAACCGGTTATTTCTACACCACGACCAAAAATCGACGGCAGACCCCGGATAAGTTGAAGCTAAAAAAGTACGACCCGGTCGTTCGCAAGCACGTCGAATTCGTGGAAAAGAAGATCAAATAATCACAAGGATTTTACCATGTCGAAATACGGCCGTATCAACTGGCGTCGACGCCGCAAAGTCGACCCCTTCGATCAAAACCCCTCGTGGGAGCTGGACTATAAGAACGCAGAGCTGCTCAAGCTCTTCGTGACCCGGACTGGCAAGATCTTGCCACGCCGAATCACCGGTGTCTCGGCGCGCAACCAGCGCAAGCTGCGCAAAGCGATTTTGCGCGCCCGCCAGATCGCGTTGATCCCCTACACCACCCACCGCACCTAAAAACCCCTCGTGCGCTGCAGTATCGATCCCGTCATCATCCTCCCACAACAACACCCAACCCGGGAGGATGAGCGGGATTTTTTCGTGCTGTACCGCCATCAATATTCGGAGACTGACCTGTAAGGGCCTTTTTCTTCAATTCGCAACCGCACTCCGGCAGCGAATGAGGTTGGTGAATCCGCCGGGGGTGAAATATTTTTCACTACCGGGCCCTGATTGCCCCCCCCATAATGGGAATCGTCGAATCGAGTAGAAGGTAGTGGTATCACAGGCCTGGATTGCTACAGGCACATGCGTAGACAGTCCTTAGGCGGTCCGCTACCATTGGCGCGAAATTGGATCGAATCAGTGATCTGATTCACTTTTTCATATCGAGGAAATGTCATGGACAAAAATTCCGGTCTTTTCGTCTCGTCAGTGGCCGCCGGAGTCGGGGCATTGCTGCTGTTGTCAGTAAGTGCGTGCAACGAGCACCCCGTGGATTTTGCTCAGGCCTCGGGTTCGGTGGAACATATCATCGTCGACGAGTTGGGCGGTGGCCACGAGATCGATATTTTGTGGATGATCGACAACTCCGGTTCGATGTGCCGCTCGCAGCAGATCGTTCGAGAGAGTATCGATGAATTCCTCGAGATCCTCACCGAGGTCAATCTCGATTTTCATATGGGAATCACCACCACCCATGTGGCCGATTGTGACGATCCCGCCTATGAATCGGTATGCGATCGGGAACCGGTGGCAATGGCCGGCCACCTTCAGGCCACTCCACAACCGATTCCCGGCTTTGACCCCGCCTGCTCGCACCCGGTATATGGCCCCAACGATCCGGAAGTCCAAAACAACGAAGATATCCAGCCCGGTGATCCCAATCAGGCGATGCTGGACCCGGTCATCGCCAATATCAACAGCGCCATCGAGTGCACCGCCAACCCCGATCAGTGGGAAGATCTGTTGAATTTCAACGAAACCGAGTTGCGCTGTGCGCTGCCCGGAAGCCCACAGGTCTCCGAGGATGATTGTGAAGGCGATATGCCCTCGCTGTCCGAGTTTTTCCCCCCGCAAACCGCCTACAGAAATCTGCCGGTGGTCTTTCGCTCCGAAGATTATACCGATTCCGCCGGCGTACTGGACATCGACCGATTTCGACGTGACTTCGGCTGTGCCGCACTGGTCGGGACCCGGGGCTATGGAATTGAACGCGGCCTCGACGCCGTGGTCACCGCCGTCTCTCCGGAGTTGACCGGCGGTCCCGACGCCACCAGCGAGGATCGAGAGCAATTCCCCAACGCCGGCTTTATCCGCTCCACCGCCGACACGGGCGTCATCTTCATCACCGATGAAAACGACTGCAGTCACGATGGCACTCTCAATGAGCAGACCCAATGCGGTGTCCACAATTGCACCATTCAGGAAAACCTCGGCGACCAGGGCGCACTCACGCCCGTCGAGGATCTGTATAGTGACTTCATCCTGAATCTCGCGCAGAGCCGGGGAGCGTCGATCGATATGAGCGGAAGCGGAGCACAGAGCCTCGCCGAAGTGGAACACATCAACCAACTCGACCCCAACTCTCCGGCTCGTCTGGGGCTCGATCAACTCGCCCAAACCGTACTTCCCGCCTCTCTGCACGCCCCCTTTCGCAGAGTCAGTCCGGTCGACAGTCCTCAGTCCTGCCCCGACGAACCCTGGACCGTCAGCCCATCATGCCGGACCGAGATGGGACGTGGATGGTCGGGGCACCGCTACGAATTTTTTCTGCGCAACTTCCCGCAGTTTTTCCCCAGTGCCGACCCGGAAAACCCGGACAGTCCTCTCGATGGTCTGATCTGCCACGACTTCAGTGACGCCATTGAAGAGATCGCCGACTTCTTCCGTTCCGAGGCCACCGGTTGCATCGAGGACGTCTTTCCCTGCCGGGGACTCGACGACGACAGTTGCCCTGCTCATCCACACACCGGCGCAGAAGGCGAATGCGTGCAATATCCCGGAGACAGTAATTCCTATTATTGCGATACCGGCGTCGAAGTTCGGTTGATTCCGCCGGAAGAGGGAGACGCCAATCCCAACGCCCTTTTGGAGAATACGGGCTATTGTATCGAGGGGACCTACGACGACCCCGCCTTTCCCGGCACCTGTGTCGCCTCTCCCTCCCTTTACCGATGGGGCCGATGTGAAGGCCGAGATGCAGCTCTTGATCTTCAATGGGTCGAGGAAGAAGCCAATCAAATTTTGGCGGGCTTCCGAACCATCACCCGCTACGCCAGTAATCCCATCGAGGAATCGGCCGATGATGGTGGTGATGCAGAAGGGGACGAGACGGCCGATGATGACGGAGGATCCGATGATGGGGCCTCTGAAAACGAAGATTCAGCCCCGGATGAACAGGGATGATATGGTGAAAAGGGGTCAAATCACGTTCTCAAGAACGTGATTTGACCCCTTTTTCGATCTTCCATTGATTGCTGGTTTTCGATCTGTTCTACTTTTTAACTCAATATGACAATTGGCCGCTTGGCAAATCGGGTGGCCCCCCTATAGGTTTAGCCTTTCCTGGGCTTGGGAATTGAATTGGGGGAAAGTAACGCGTATCTTCGAAGCTGTGTATTCGAGGTAACGACGGAGATTAACATGTCCAATAACGGTTCGCCGGAGACCGGCCAACATCTGCGCGCTCTGCGCGACGAATGGCGACATCGCCTCCGGGCGAATCAACCTCAATTTCATTGTCCGGATTGCTCGTCGATATGCTTTGGAGATCAGAATTCATGTACCGGCTGTGGCGCCAATAAGCCGAGTCCAGAATGGCCAAAATTGGCCGATGGGATCGATCCCTGGCTCGGTGAAGTGATCGACGATCGATATATCATCGCCCGTCCTTTGGGCGAGGGCTCGTCGGGACAGGTATACCGCGCCGAATCCCTGTCGATTTCTCGGCAATTCGCAGTCAAGATCATCTCCACCGACGGACGCCAAAAACAGGCCGATCAGGTCATCGCCCGACTTCAGCTCGAGATCGAGGCTCTCAGTCGGCTCCGAAACCCCCATATTGTCTCCATCTACGAATTGGTGGAGCTGCGCAAAAACTTCGTGGCCGCCGTCATGGATCTCATCGAAGGGCGGACCTTGGAGCAACTCGTCACCGACGGCGAGCCCTTGACCATCGCCCGGGCAGCTACGCTGCTTCGACAGACGGCCAACGGCATCTACGGGGCCCATCAAGCGGGAATGATTCACCGCGATCTCAAACCGGAAAACCTGATGGTGGAACGCCTACCGGTAGGCGACGACTTCGTCCATATTTTGGATTTTGGCATTGTCCGACTCACCGATGAGCCCTCGGTCAACCTGACCCAGGGCTTTATCGGAACGCCACTCTACGCAAGCCCCGAACAGGCGATGGCGAAGCCCATCGACCACCGCAGCGATATCTACAGCCTGGGGGCTATCTTATTCTTCATGCTCACCGGACGGTCTCCCTTCGTCTCCGACAACGTCTATGAAGTGCTGCGCATGCATGTAAAAAAGCCGGCTCCCATGTTGAGCGACGTCGTGGACGGTGTCAGTTTTCCACCGGAATTGGAGGATTTGACACAGCAGATGCTCGCCAAAGATCCGGCGGATCGGCCCGCCGATCTCTCCTGCGTCATCGATACCCTCGATCGCTTCGTGCGCTCCCAGCTCTCGGAGTCGGAGGCGGTGGATCAGCCGAAGTCAACCAACCCCCACCCGCCGATTGAACCGCCGTCGATTGAATTTCGGGTCCATACACCACTTACGGGGGTCTCGGCGGCCACGCCGGAACCGTCTCACTCCACCGAAGAGGCCCAAAAGTCGCAATTTGCGAGCGAGGACCACACCAGCTCGGCAACCCTGCATGCTCTGGGAGGGCGCGAACCGGTGCATACGCCCCCATTTCTGCGCTCACCGACACCGGTGAATACCGAGCCAGTCCAGGAAGGACTATCGGCCGGGATGACCAGCGTTTTCAATCCCCGTCAAATGGGAGACAAACAGACGGCGGCCAAATCGATCCCAGTCGCCACCTACGAGCTGCGCTCCGAAGCATCACAGGCACTGGCCAGCCGGCGCGTCGAAGAGCGCTTCGCCATATTGGACCGCGCCGTCGACGAAGTGATGCTCTTTGAGAGCGAATCCGCGGCTCCATCGGCAGTTTCTGCAGAAAGCGCCCGGACCATCACGGCCCTCGATCTGTGTCGCACCCACCTGGTTTTTGGCCACCAAGACGGCACGATCTCACAGTCGCGAATCCAAACCGGGGCATCGCAATCGCTGTTCCAAGATATCCGTCGGGCCCCGATCACGGCGCTGGCGGTCGATGACGAATGCCGTTGCATGGTGGCCGGTTCGGAGTCGGGCCGTGTCTATTTACATCGAAAGACCGGACGCCAATCCGCGGATTGGAAACGCATTCGCGACGGAGAACCCGTCTCCAGCATCATCCTCAACGGCCGTGCCAACACGGTGATCATCGCCCGCAGCGACCGGCGTCTGGAGGTCGTGTCGTTGTCCAACCCCCGCGTCGCCACCCAGCGCTTCAAGACCGACGCCGTGATTGAATCGATGGCCATCTCTTCTGACGACTACCTGTTGGCGGCAGCCCTCGCCAACGGTTCGGTGGCTCTCTTCGAGGTACCGACGGGGCGACAACTCTTTTCGGTGCCCAGTAATCCCCTCGATATCCTCAATATTGACTTCTCCGACGACGGTCATCCCGTCGCCATCTCTGTGCGGGAGGGAAAAGTCGCTCTCATTCAACTGCAACAAATCGGCGCCCATTGTTGTTGAAATTACTTCCCGAAAACCCCGTTTGCATCGTTTGACGTACCCGCAACGCCTGAATCGGATAGGGTATGGTTTCCGGTAATTTGTACCCGGAGGACGACCGCAACAAATGGGAAACCATTGCAAAACCCGTCGAGTAGCTTGCCCGTTGCGCCCAGCCGGAGTAAAGTGGGGTCGAAATCAGGTAGGTAGTCTGCGATGGTTGGAGTGACTCGACATCGAAGTTTTTCAACGAATTCGGTGCCGATTCCACCAGAATCGTCAACTGGACCTTCCGATGAGTATGCATTTGACAACACACCGATAACCATCGAGCCCAGACGTCGAAACGGGGTACGAACGTGTCCATTAAATTAGAAGCCGCCGGAAGTACCGATGTGGGCAAAAAACGAGGCCACAACGAGGATAACCTCTGTTTGTTGCCAGAACATGATCTTTTTTTGGTGGCCGACGGAATGGGAGGTCACGCCAGCGGAGAGGTCGCCTCTCAGATCGCCGTCGATACGGTCGCCGAGTTTTACGAGGAGACCGCGGAAGACCAGGATCTGACCTGGCCCTATAAGATGGAAAAAGACCTCGATTACGAGGAAAACCGCCTCGCCGCCAGCATCAAACTCGCCAACCTGCGGATCTACGAAAAAGCCAAAGGTGATCCCAGCACCCATCACGGCATGGGAACCACCATCGTGGCCACCTTCATCTCCGACGGAGTGGTCTATCTGGGCCACGTCGGAGACAGCCGCATCTATCGGCTGCGCGATGATGAGTTGGAGCAGGTCACCGACGATCACTCCCTGCTCAACGACTACATCAAGATGAAGGACCTGAGTGAAGAGGAGATCGAGAACTTCCCCCACAAAAACGTCATCGTCCGCGCCCTGGGAATGAAAGAAACCGTTCAAGTCGACGTCAACACCGAGGAGCCCGAAGACGGCGATATATACTTGCTGTGCTCCGACGGTCTCTGTGACATGCTCAAGGACGACGAAATTCGCGATATCTGCGTCGAAGAACGCGACGATCTCGAAAAATGCGTCGACAAATTGATCGAGGCAGCCAATGACAACGGCGGCAACGACAATATCACGATTGTTCTCGTTCAGGTTCTTGAAAACGACTGAGCTGAACTCCCTTTAAAGGCCTTCGTCAACTCATGTCACAGAGCCTCGAAGAAGCCTCGGAATCTCTGACCCCTCGCCGCACCCAGGTGGTGATCGTCACCGGGATGAGTGGCTCCGGCAAATCAACGGCCATTCGTGCTCTGGAGGATATGGGGTTTTTCTGTATCGACAATTTGCCGGTGCCACTGTTGCCCAAAGTCTTGGAGTTGGCTCAGGCCGGTCCGTCACGCCAGGAATGGAAGCGGCTGGCCTTCGTGGTCGACACCCGAGATCACGTGCATCTCGACCAGGCGGATACGATCCTGGGCCAGCTTCGCGACGAGGGGGTCGATGTTAGGATCGCTTTTTTGGAGGCCACCGATGAGGTGTTGGTGCGGCGGTTTAGCGAAACCCGTCGGCGCCATCCGATGAGCGAAGGAGGTACGGTCCGGGAGGGAATTCAGCGCGAGCGAGAACATCTCCACGATATGCGCGCCCGGGCGGATCTGGTCATCGATACCACCAACCACACCGTCCATACCCTCAAGGGGCTGCTCAAGGAGCACTTCTCATCGACCGACGACCCACCGCTTACGATCACCGTTTTGAGTTTTGGGTTTAAGCACGGTCTTCCCGTGGAATGCGATCTGGTCTTCGATCTGCGCTTTTTGCC
>SKPJ01000393.1 GCA_007119595.1 Myxococcales bacterium | reverse complement strand
TCGGACAAGGCGCGGCGACGAGGCGATGCGATGTAGCATCGTCGAGCGAGCCGCAACGCCGCTTCGACGTGCTCTCGGCGCGCAGACGCTTCACTCAACTTCTGCTCACGGCGTAGTACTGAGATTGGCAAGACCGGCCAGACCTTCGAACGTCTCGATGCGCTCATTATCTTCCGTCGCTGCGGAATCATGGTTGACGGGGCTGAGTACAATCTCCTTGAATAGCGAGCAGATTGTCGTTGTTGGTCGGATTGAAGAAGATTGAGTAGGCAAAACGAGAAATTAACGGGCTCCGAAACGAGAGTAGTGGCGTGAGAAAGCGATTAATATGGATGGCGATGGTTCTGATCGGTATGACGACCGTCGGTTGCGACAGCGAGGAAACGGAGCCACCAGAGGCGGTGGCTGATGAACTCGAAGGCGTCGACGAGGAGGAGGAAGAATCTGCGACTGACGAGTCCGCACAGGCGTCGGAAGAGCCGGAAGAACAAGAAACTGGGGACGAAAGCGGAGAGACAGAGGCCGATGATGACGAGGGTGAATTCGTCTATCCGGACTTTGAGCTCGACGACCTCGATGACGATCAACGGGAGCAATTGGCGGGACTGGCCGGCTCCGAGTTATGCCCCTGTCCGGACTCGGTGATCAGTCTCCATGAGTGCATGCAGGATGAAGAGCGCTGCGAGGAAGCCGACGAATTGGCCTCGTCATTGATGGAGGCGGTGGCAGAGGGCTCGGATAGCGACACGGTCTTCGAACAGCTCGCTCGGGATCGCGCTGAAGCCGAATCGGAGGATGCCTTCGATTTCGGGCTCGACAATGGACCGTATAAGGGCAATCCAGACGCCGATGTAATCATCGTCGAATTTGCCGACTTTCAGTGCCCGCATTGTCGCACTGCTGCGTCAGCGATGGACGAAGTCGCCGATCGATTTGGGGACCAAGTCGGCATTTATTTCAAGCATTTTCCCCTCGGCAGCCCCACCTCCGACCAGGCCTCCCGGGCGGCGATGGCTGCTCATCAGCAGGGGCGTTTTTGGGAGATGCATCAGTTGCTATTTGACAATCAGCGCCGGATAGATCGGGGAATGATCGAACAATTTGCCCGGCAGTTGGGGCTGAATTTCGAACGCTTTCGGAGCGATATGGAAGACCCGGAACTCCACAACGAAATCGCTCGGGACCGCCATGAGGGCATGGAGGCCGGGGTGCAGGGAACTCCGGCGATCTACATCAACGGCGTGCGTTACTCCGGTGCCATATCGGGACCGGCGATTGCCTCCGTGGTTCAACAAAAGCTCGATTAGCACTGCCCCCTTCCGGTGTGAGTGGTCTTATGGATGGGGGGCACCGTTGGCGATCCAGTGCTCGATGCGTTCGATGTCATCGGTGGACAGAGGCGGTTGGTCGCTCCAGGGCGGTGGTTGCTCGGTAAAACGACGCACCGGATAGTCGGGCAAGATTTTGTGCATCAAATAAGAGCGGGCGGGATGAAAGGGCTCGACGAGCATGGCGTCGACCTGATCGGAGCGAGCTCCGATGAGGGTTTCCGGTGTCAACATCGGTAGCTGGGACCAGCGTGAATCGCCGTGGCAACTGGTGCAATGGGCCTCGAAGAGTTCCTCGACCTCTCGCCAGGAGACCTCGGGGCGTTGAAGTGGAGGGCTGGTTTCCAGGTCATCTCGAATCATAAATGTCGGCAGCGATGCCCGCGGATGCAGTGGCGAGCCTGTGACGCTGCGCACGTCGTCGGCCGTCCACACCAATTCGTATTGCAACTCAGGCTCTAAATCGGAGGTGGGGCGAAAGTGGATCTCGCGCCTCGTCATTCGATAGTCGACGCGACTTCCGTGACGCAGCCCACCGGATTGCAGTCGAGCCGTGCTGTAGCTGTCGTATGTAGTGGGATCGAGATAGGCATTGAATGCGATGGTAATGGTGGGACGAACCGAGAGTTCTTCTTCGGGGACAATTTCCAAAAAATTAAGCCAATCGTCGAGGGGCTCCGGTATCGGCACGGGTTCGCCGTCTTCGTCGAGCGGTGGCGGAGGATCGATCTGACCGCATCCGATGGCGTACACAAATGCTGGAATCAGTGCGATATATCGCATGATGCTGCACCGTTTCATCGCTGTGCTGCCCGGGGTTCGGTCCACTCTAGATACCGATGGTCACTCGCTCGAGATTCTCACAAACGCCGCCAAAAATACCAGCCACAACCCTTCTAAGCACTGAGATTGGATAATTTTTTCAAAGTTTGACTTGGCTTTATGGCCAGACTGCCTATAGTGGCCCAACGATGTTGTTTTTTTGATGGGAATGGCTTGACGTCTAGATAGTGAGTCCGTAACTTGCGGCCCGTTTCGATGGGCCCGAAATGGGCCATGTGAATGGATTGTGTTGACGCTGCCGTTTTCACGAGTTCGCCCCCCTGGTTTCGAGGAGTTGTGCCGTCATGTCTTGGAGACGTATCACCGCGTTGTTATCCGTATTCGTCCTTATGGGCTTAGCCAATTTGGGATGTAGCCCTAGCTTTCCCGATTGTGACACCGATGAACATTGCCAGGGATATGAGGAGGCTCAGGAAGAAGGCCTGCTCTACTGCCTGAACAATCTGTGTCAACAATGTCGCGACGACGCTCACTGCGAGCCCGGCTTTGAATGTGACGATGGGGCTTGTCGAGAAATTCCCGGCTGGTGCGCCACTGATGGCGACTGTCCGGGCAATCAGGTCTGTCGTGATAACCAGTGCGGGCCGGAGTGCTTGGACGACGGAGATTGTGCCGATGGCTATATCTGCGAAGGCGGAAATTGCGTCGAAGAGCCGTGCCGAACCGACGATGACTGCCCCGGCGATCAGATCTGCCAGCGCGGCAATTGTGTCGACCCGCCCACCTGTAGCCTTGATACGGTACACTTCCCCTTCGATAGCTCCCGATTGACCCAGGAAGCGCGAAATATCCTGCAGGCCAACGCCGATTGCATCCAACAGCAGGACATGAGTGTCCAGATTGAAGGGCATTGCGACGAGCGTGGAACCACCGAGTACAACCTCGGACTGGGACAGCGGCGAGCGAATTCAGTGCGCGATTTCCTGACGACCCTCGGGGTACCGAGCAATCGGATCTCGACAACCTCCTATGGCGACCAGCGCCTCCTTCAGAGCTGTGGTCTCGGTGGAGATGAGAGCTGTCACCAGCGCAATCGTCGAGCTGTCTTCAACGCTCGGTGAGCTGAGAAAACCCACAGACCGGTCCGTCAGATGACGGGCCGGTCTGACGAGGATCGACTGAGAAAGGCCCGATGCCCCGGCAGCGGGCCTTTTTTGATGGACCTACAAGCTACGGTTGGACCGACAGCGTCAAGTGCAGGCCGAGGTGAATATGAAGCAGGTTGTCCTAGTCCTGGTCTTCTCCATGGGGCTCACCGGATGTTATCCCTTCTGGAGCGGGCGGAGCCTAAAACAAGATGTGGAGGAGATGGAAGCCCGTCAGACCCAATTCGAGGCCGACGTCAAGGAACGCGAAGCGAGTTTGGCCGCCAAGATCGAGGCAGAGGTCGAAGAGCTCGAGGAGGTCTTGGAGGAAGCTCGCAAGGTGCTGGCCCGCAACAGCGCCGATCTTGGAGCCGAGGTGGCCGATGTTCGCCATGAAATGAATCGAGTGCGCGGATCGCAGGAGGAATTGAATTTTCTCTACGGTCGACTCCGGGAGACCTTCGATATATTCGAGGAGGATATGGACCGGCGTTTCGAGGGCATTGAGCCCGAGGAATTGCTGGAAAAGGCACAGGCCTTTCAAGAGGATGAAGAATACGGCCTTGCGCGGCGGGCCCTGAAGCAATTTCTACAGGACTACGAAAACCATCGGCTGGCCTCAGAAGCCCGGCTGGAGCTGGGCGAGGTGTATTTTCAAATCGGCCATTGGGAGAGCGCCGGAGCGACGTTCCGGGAGGTGGAATCAGATACCAGTTCCACGGCTCGACGAGCGAGGGCGACTCGACGTATTGGGGAAGTCTTTTGGGAACTGGGCAATTGCGACAGTGCGAAGCTCTTTTTTGAGACCGTTCTCTCCGATTATCCACGATCTGCAGAGGTCAGTGATTCCCGCGAGTATTTGCGCGCCCTGGAGCGTGGAGAGTGCGAATAAGCACAGTCGTTACACCGTGAATGCGAATTTGTTGAAGTCTTTTGATCGTCGTCGAGACGGAGGAAAATAAGATGTCGGAAACTGCGCAGGATCCGCAACAGTGGCTCGAAGCTCAGATCAATGCGGCGGGCAAATTGGTGACCCTCGGCGGTAAAGCCCTTCGACAGGGGCGCACATCACAGGGCGCT
>SKPJ01000188.1 GCA_007119595.1 Myxococcales bacterium | reverse complement strand
TTTTTGCTTCTCCTCACTCAGCTCCCGACCACCGAATCGGATATCCAGGTAGAGGGAGCGGAATTGAGCTGCGTCGTCGGCTGCTGTCGGTACATGGGCACCAATTCGCCGCAGAAAATCCCCGGGTCCCTCATCGGGGTGTCGGGCGACGTCGCGTCGTTCGGCGCAGCGCTCGATATCTTCGAAAAGCCGGGTGGCGAGGCGTATCTCGGAGGGCATTTGGCTGTAGCGCAGTGCCGCGGGCAGGGCACCGACGGCGAAGACCGATACTGCGGCGGCACCGGTCCAGCCCATATGCCAACCCTGAAACCAGCCGGCCCACACAGCCGCAAGGCACATCCCGGCGAGTAGACCGAAGGCGTAGCGCCCACTGTCCACGTGGGGGTGCGTGCGTCCTCGCCAGAGGGTTCCCAGCAACAACAACAGCCAGCCTCCCCAGAAGACGTAGGGACGTATCGGGAGGGGTTGCTCGTCGGACTCTTTCTCCTCGTCTTGCTCCGAAGTATCGCTGATATCGACGCCCTGCGGCGCTAGCGTCTGGCCGATCTCTCGGAATAGGGAGATCTGGGTCTGGAGATCGTATTCCAGAAACCAAACCGTCCAGGTGTGGCGCATGGTGTCGACGGAGTCGGAGACGAATTGGTGGATGCCGGATCGCTCCAAAAATGAACTTTCGATAGGGGGAGTGGGTTCGACGGGAACCCATCCCAATTCGGGGACGAATATCTCGATCCATGCGTGGGCGTCACCCTGACGGACGGTGAGGTAGTCGCCGACATCGTTCCATGTGCCACCGAGGAAGCCGTTGACCAGGCGTGTGGGGACACCGACGCTTCGAAGGAGTAGGACCGCGGAGGTGGCAAAATATTCGCAGTGACCGGCGCGGTGATCCAGGAGAAATTCGGCGACCGGATCGTCGCCACGGATCTGCGGTAGATCCAGTGTATATTGAAATTCAGCGGCGAAGTGAGCGGAGATCGCCTCGGCTTTCTCATAATTCGAATCGGCATCGGCGGTCAGTCGCTCGGCGAGCTCTTTGACGCGCGGATCGATGGCGGGGAGCTGGAGATAGCGCTCGGCATCGTCGGGGTTGAGTTCGCGACCGCTCTGGCGCCTGAGGTGTTGGTCCGGAGGACGGTTTTGAACGGTGAGTTCATAGCTCAACCCGATATTTCCATCCAGGGTGTGACGCAGATCACCGTAATCGTCGAAGCGCAATCTCGGTCTGGACGCGCCGAAGAGCGGCGACGTGTCAGCATCGCCCAACTGAATCTGTGTTGTTGGCCACAAGGTGGGTAGGACATTGGAGCCCAGGGGTTCGAGATAGACCTCCACCTGGAGTGCCTCGTCGTCAAAGAGCTGGCGTAGATGGGGCCGGTACAGGTGCCGGAGGTCGTAGCGGCGGGAGCCGGACTGGGAGGCCCGTTGGTCGGTGTCGCGCAACTGCCGGCCCCACCGACGGCCGTCGTAATGGTCGAAGGTCATGGTGCGCCAGCGATAGGATGCGTAGTCTTGGGGGCGCTCTCCCTCAAATTCAACGCGCATGACCACCGAGGGATCATCCCGAATCGTGCCGTGATCGCCGACCTCGACCTCTTCGGAGAACCCGGCGATGGAGATACTGTCCCGCGACTGATCGGCGAAGAGTCCGAGTCCAATGCGGGGAAATCCAAAAAAGATGAGCAGTGAGGAGGCGACGATCAACACGCTGATACCCGCCAAGATCCCCACGTAGAGTTTGTCGAAGGGCGAGCGGCGCACGAGGGTGGCGCGGCGATGGCGATTGGCCTCCGTTTTTAGGTGGAATAAAGCGAGCCCGAAGGTGCCGCTCAATACGTAGAGACCGAAGAGAATGCCGTAGAGAAAATCCTCGTACAATGTGCTGGCCGCCCCCATCGTGAGAAAGGAAAGTGCGTAGATCTGGAGTTCGTCGCGTGCTCCCTGCCGGCTGAATAGCTTGATAAGCGTCAAAATCAATACGAAGCGCACGCCCAGAGCCATGACATCGACCAGGGGATTGATCAGATACTCTATGAGTAAGGCGATGGCGACGACGATGATGAGAGCGTTCCACCAGCGGTTGTGAGACGGCGATGCGAGCTCGGCACGCTGAAAAAAATGCGCTCCCACGACGCCCAGCGGAAAGCCCACCAACAGCCAAATCGGAGTGTGGTGTCCGGTCACTACGGCTATGAAGCCCAGCAGTAGGGCTAGATATAAAAAAGCGTCGTGAATCCCGTTGAGTCGGCGTAGAAGAGGGGTCAATTGGGCTCCTTCGCCAGGGCGTCGAGGGTGAGTCGAGTCTCCTCGCCCTGCGGGGCGCCCAATAGGGCGTCGAAGCCGATGCGGATTCGGGTCGTCGGGAGCTGGTCGTCGTCTTCCGATGCAGGAGGTGGCTCGGAAAGCGGAGACAATTCGACGACGGCCAGGTGGCGGAGCAGGGGCTCGATGGCGCCCGCATTTTCGGGTTCGATATGGCCGTGTCCGGTGACCAATTGGGTGCGATAGCCCATGCTCTGAAGGGCTTTGAGCATGCCCGCAAGGTGGCGAATTCCTTGCTCGAAGCGTGCCCGGTGTGCCGGGGTCGGGTCGTCGGTGGGCGCCCGGTTATCGAAGATGATCAACAGTGCGTGGCGCTGGCGAGCCTCGGTTTCGCGGACCACCGGCTCACCGCGGCGGGCCGTGCTCTTCCAGTGAATTGCGCGTCGATCCTCGCCGGGACGATAGTCGCGTAGCCCGAAGTACTCCTCGCCACGGCCGCGGCGATTCTTCGCCGTATCACCCCATCGCGACTCCAAGGCGCCGAGCCATTCCCGCGCGGGCAGGGCGTCGGGGAGTACGGTAAGGGTGATAGGGGCGGAAAAAAGACGCGATTTCTCGAAGAGTTCAAAGGGAAAGCGGGTCGTCAATTGCAGACCGGGCAACTTAAAGCGCCCTCGCTGGGGGAACCGATAGTGGGTCGAGACCTCCGTTTCGTCGCCGGCGGCGATGCGCATCGAGTAGGCGGCGGCCTGCGGGCGCCGTTCTTCATCTGTTTGCTGGCGCCAAAATTTCCACCAGGAGATGTGGGCGGGACCGATGGTTTGTCCCTTCAGCGGCCCCTCGATACCCACCGGGTTTTGCTCCGATGCCTCGACACTGAGCGCCGGCCACCATCCCTGATTGGAGATTCGAAATGCGCCGGGCGCCGGTTGGCCGGCCTCCAAGCGGCGGGGCAGGCGGCGCCGAAGCCGGAGGTTGCGCAGCACTGCTTCGCTGAGCAATCCGCTGGCCAGGATCAATGACAGCATCATGCCGAAGAGCAAAAAGAGAAGGTTATTCTCCGTATTGATCGCCCCAAAACCCACGGCGAGGGTCATGAGTATGAAGAATTTTCCAGCCCGGGTAAGGGAGAGAAATCGCGGCGGCTGAAACCGGCTCCCCAGCTTCACCAACAGACCGGCATCGTCGGCTGAATCCGACGCCTCTGTCGGGGGAGCAGAAGTGCTAGTCATCGAAAGCTGTTCCGAGATGAGAAAGTAGGGTCAGTCGAATAATTCATCGCTCTGTTCCAGTAGACTGGTTGCCCACTGACGAGCCATTTCATTTTCCGGAAGTGATTGCACAGCGCCGTCGTTGGTGCTGTCGATGATGGCTCGGAGTTCCGACTCGAAGAACTCTCGATCACCTTGGAAAGTGGCCAGGTGACGGGCCTGAAGGAGCCGTGTCAGCAAGAAGTTGGGCTCCATCTCGAGGCTTTTTTCAAAGGCCTCGCGGCTCTGTTCGGGGCTTCGATGAAAGGGGCGGTGGACTCGATGTACGCCGAAGTAGCGAAGGGCTGCGCCGTGGTGGGTTTCGGGCCGTACGTCGATGATAAATTCCATGATCGCTTCCACGACGGGGGTCGCCGACACGTCGGCGGACACACCATCGATGTGTGACAATAACGTCAGGTTTTTGGCAAACCACAAAAGGGCGTCGACAGCCTCTTCGTTGGCCGGAGGCAAGTCCTCCTCGAAGGGGGCTCCTCGCTGAAGAGCGCCGTAAAACTCGGGGGCCCGGATCTGGAGAGCCTCTTCGGCGGCGTCGAGGCCGGCATTGACGGAGTCTTCCAGAGCCTCGTTGGATGTGATTTCAACTCCATCTGCGTGGTGGTAACGAGCGATAAAATAGTGCGCTTTGGCGATCGCCTCGTGGAGTTCGGCGCGGGTCACCTCATCGGCGATCGCCGTGTCGGTTTGGAGTGCTTGTTCCCAAAGGCCGATGGCTTTCTGTGCCTGCTGGAAATCGCCTCGCCCGGCGTAGGCCTCGTCGGCCTGCTGGCGCAGTTCTTCGAAGCGATCCGGTTCGGGTTGTTCGGTTTGTGGGG
>SKPJ01000196.1 GCA_007119595.1 Myxococcales bacterium | reverse complement strand
TGATGGAGGTGGCGCGGATTTATCTCAATGAACTCGACGACGTTCGTCAGGCGCTGCAGTCCTATGGAATGGCCTTGGCGGAACGTCCCGATGATGAGCAAGTGCTCTCGGAGATCGAGCGACTCGCCGAAGCCACTCAGGACTGGCAGATCGCGGCTGAGATTTACGCCGACGCGCTCGAGAGTTCCGAGAATACGGAAGAGTCTCTACTCGGAATCTGGTTGCGATTGGCGAGAGTGCTCGACGAGCAGATGGAGGCCTACGAAGATGCGGAGATGGCCTATCTACAGACTCTGGAGTTGGATCCCACCCACGAAGAGGCACTCAAAGCACTGGACCGAATCTACGGCGAACAGGGGCGTTGGGAAGAGCTGTCAGGGATCTTGGAGCGGCGCATCGAAGGGGCGTATGACGATTTCGAAGCAGTGGAACTCAATTTTCAGCTCGCCCAGTTATTTCAAGAGCAGCTCGCAAATCTGGAACGGGCTGTGGAGACCTATGAGACGATCCTGAACATCCAGCCCGATCATGAGGAGGCATTGGAGAGTCTGGAGCATATTCACACCACGCTGGAGGCCTGGGCACCGCTATACGAGGTGCTGGAACGGCGGGCCCAGTTGACCCATGATCCAGACGAACAGGCGGAGCTGTACTCCCAGATGGCCCATATTGCCGAGGAGGCGTTGGAGCGAAAAGAGGACGCCATCGATCTGTGGCAACGGGTGACGGAATTATTGCCTGAGGATCGCATGGCCCTCGGTGAGTTGCGCCGGTTGTACATCGACGATCAGCGGTGGAATGATCTGGTCAGCGTATTGCGGCGAGAGGTGGAATTGACCGCCGATCCCCAGGAGCGCCGGGATTTGTTCGAAACGCTGGGCATGATTTACGGCGAATATCTACACGATGAGGTACAGGCCCAGGATGCGTGGCGTTCGGTGCTCGAGATCGACGCGGATCATCTGGAGGCGCTGGAGGCTCTCAAGGAGCTGACCACCCGTCAGGCCGATTATCAGCAACTCGCCGAGATCATACAGCGGTTGATCGCCCACGAGGAGGTAGCACAGGAGCGAAAGCTTTCACTCTGGGAGGAATTGGGGGAAGTGCAAAGCGAGATGTTGATGAACCCCACAGCGGCGATCGATGCCTGGAAAAACGTCCTGAGTTTTGACCCCGGTCACGATCGAGCGCTCGATGAGTTGGAACAGCTATATCTACAGGAGAGCCGGTGGGAAGAGGCGGCCCATGTATTGGATATGAAGGGCGATCGCGCCGAAAGTGACGAGGAGCGCCTGGGCTTTTTGACACGCGTGGCCGATATCTGGGAGACCAAGCTATTCGAGCCGGAGGAGGCGATCCGATACTACCAGATGATCCTGGAGATCGACCCAACTCATCTGGGAGCGAGCCAGTCGCTGGAGACGATCTACCAAGAGCAAGGAAGCGAAGAGGCCTTTGCCGAGCTCGCAAGCCTATACCTCGATCGAGTGGAGATCGTGGAGGATGTCTATGCCCGTGTGGAAAATCTTCGAAATGCAGCGCGAATCTTTGAAGAACATCTGTCACAGCCGGAGAATTCACTGCTCGTGCTGTTGTCGGCCATTGGTCCGGATACGATCGAAGACCAAGAGTTGTTCCGAGAAATCGAGCGGCTGACCCATGACACCGGTTTGTGGGAAGAGACATTGGAGCGCTTCGATGCCGTGGTGGATGAGCTCGGTGATACGATGGAGGCAGCGGAGCTGCACCGTCACCTCGGCCAGTGGTATGCCGAGCAATTGAATCAACCGGACGAGGCTGCCTATCACCTGCAGCGGGCGCGAATGATCGAGCCCGAAAATGAGCAAGTGCTGCAGACCTTGGAGGACCTGTACTACGATTTAGCATCGTGGCCGGAGTTGGCTCAGATACTTCAGACCCGCGTAGAACTGACCGCCGATCCCGATGAACAGGCCGAGATCTGGCGCAAGCTGGGTGAGTTGTACGAGATGCAGATGGGGGAGATCGATGCCGCCATCGAGGCGTATCACGAGATCTTGGCCATCGATCCGGCCGATATATTGGCCATGGAGAGTCTGGAGCGCGCCTTTGAGGCATTCCAGCGCTGGGAGGAGTTGGTAGAAATTTTACAGCGCAAAGCGGAGGCGACCTACGATCCGGATCTGATCGTCGAGATCAAGACCCGGGCAGCCACCATCTGGGAGCAGGAGCTGGAGAATGCTCAAGAGGCAGTGGCGGCCTATCAGGCGGTATTGGAGGTCGATCAGGCGCACCGGCCGGCCTTGCAGGCACTGGAGCGATTGTATACCGAGTCCGGTCAATGGCACGAACTGATCGATGTATATGAGCAGCAGCTCTCACTGACCCATGAGCCCTCCGAGCAGGTCCAGATCTACGGAAAGATGGCCTCGGTGTACGAGAATCAATTCGAGGACCTCGATCGAGCCGTGGAGGCCTATAATAATATCTTGATGATCGATGCGGCGAGCGTGACGGCCATCGACAATCTGGAGCGCTTGTTCCGAGAGCTCGGACGCTGGTTTGAACTGGTCGATGCTCTACAGCGCCACATCGAGTTGGCCGAAAATGAGGATAAGAGGGTCGCGTTATACGCAGAGCTTGGACAGGTTCAACAGGAGGAAGTCGGCGATCCTCATGCCGCGATCGAGGCCTACGAACAAGCGGTGACCATAGCTCCCTTTAGTCCCGAATTGTGGGCGGAGTTGGCATCTCTTCACGAGGCGACGAATAATTGGGAGAGCGCCGCCGATGCCTACGAGCGTCTCGTTGAGCAGGTCGATGACGAGGAGTATCGCGCCCAGGTCTACGTGCGATTGGGGAGTCTATTGGAGGGGAGGCTCCATGATTACGGGGCGGCCGAAGACGCATATATGTCGGCGTTGCGCATCAATCCCACCGATGCCGATGTGCTCGATGCGATGCGGGAATTGCTCTCAGAGCAACAGCAATGGACGAGCCTGGTTCGAGTGCTAAAGCAGGCCGTCGAAGCAGAGCGGGACCTGGATGCCAAGGCGGTTCTGCAGGCGGAAATCGGACAGCTCTACGAACAGAAAGTGGGAGACGAAGTCAGTGCTCTGGGCTATTATGAAGAAGCTCTGGAGCATAACCCACGGCTTACGTCTGCGGCGTTGCCGTTGATCGATGTCTCATTTCGGGAACAGCGCTATGAGCGTGCCGTACCGCTGTTGGAGATGACGCTTGAGGAGTATCGCGAATCGGAGGTGGAGGAAGAGGAAGTGCATCGGCGCCACCTCCAATTGGGCCAGGCCTATCAGGAGCTGGCACAACCGGAGCAGGCGTTGCAGCAATATCGAAAGGCCTACGAGCTCAACTCCACTGACAGGACGACGCTGCAGGGATTGGGCCGACTTTTGTACGAGCGAGAGGAGTGGGAACAGGCATCCAAGGTGTTGCAATCGCTGCATCTTCACCACGACGACAAATTGGAGATGGCAGAGCTCGTCGATGTGTATTTTCAGTTGGGGGCAATTCGCAAGAACTTAAACGACATGCGCAAGGCCGCCGATTATTTCGATCGCGCCCTGGAGGTTGAGCAGTATCACAAGCCGACCCTGGAGCAACGCATCGAGGTAGCGGAGGCTCAGGGCAAGTGGAATGAAGTCGTTGATTATACGCGATGGTATTTGGATTGCGTCGAAGACCCGAAGGTGCGTTTTGCGAGCCTGTCGCAATTGGGCGATATGCTGGCATCGAAGGTCGACCGCCCACAGGAAGCAGTGGCCTCCTATGTGGAAGCCCTGGAGATCGAGCCCAATAGCGTGGTGGTGTTGCGCAAGTTGCTCGATCTATACACCAAGACCCGTCAGTGGCATGAGGCTGTCGGCATCTTGATGCGGATTATCGAGCAGGAGGAGAATCGCTCGCGCATAGCCAAGTATTATTACACAGCGGCCGTCATTTACCGCGATGAGATTGAAGATCCGATGCAGGCCGTCGACTTGTTCGATAAAGCCCTTGATGCCGATGCGCCGAATATGTTGAAGGCCTTCGAGGCCATCGACCGAATTTTGACCAAGCTCAAGAGTTGGCGAGAGCTCGCCCGGGCCTATCGAAAAATGCTCCATCGAGTCAATGAGCGCGACGACGAAAAGATGGAGTATGTAAAGGTCCAATTGTGGCAAAACCTCGGCGAGGTCTATCGCACTCGAATGGGGGACTTCGAAACGGCCATTGAGGCCTATAAGATCGCGGTCGGCCTCAATGAAAATGATGAGAAATTGCGGCTGATTCTGGCGGAATTGTACGAAAAATCGGGACAGCATCCCCAGGGAGTCATCGAACAGCATCGCGAATTGATCAAACTCGATCGGTTTCGGGTCGATAGCTATCGCAAGCTGTTCAAAAATTATATCGCAACCAAGGAGTACGATCGGGCTTGGTGTATGGCAGCGGCTCTATCCTTTTTGCAGAGCGCGTCGGAACAGGAGGAGACGTTCTTTCAGAAATATCTCGGCAGTACGCTGCCGGCAGCTCAGGGCAAATTCAATCAGGAGATGTTCAAAAAGATCTACCATCCCGATCAGGATGTATTGATCACGTTTATTATGAATGTCTTGGGGCAGGGATTGCGCAAGGTGTACTCCGTGGGCTCCATCAAGGAGTGGGGAGTCCACAAGCGCAAGGACAAGGTCGATCTCGATGAAGTGAGACCGTTTAACCAACTGTATCGCTACATCGCGGAAACCATCAATCTGTTGCCGGCTCCGCGGGTCTACGTCAAATCGGATCAACCGTTGGGCATGCGCAACGCCAACGTGGATCCGCCGACAGTGCTCATCGGCGGTGACGTGCATCAGATGAGTGATGAGCGGGAGTTGGCATTTACGATCGCCAAGTCGCTGACGTGGATGTTGCCATCTCATTATATGGGATCGATTGGGCAACCCACCGAGTTTTTGAAGATGTATTTTATGGGTCTGATGGATATGACGGATCCGAGCCTCGGTCTGGGCCAGCAGATGGGTCAGCAGGGAGCGGCGGCCAAGGAGCAGATCGCCAAGATAAACAGCCAGGCGCTAATGAAGGCCCAAAAGGCGATGAGGAAATTCTTGGACAAGGGAGAAAATCCGAATCTCTCCAAATGGCTCAAGGCGACCGAGCACACGGGGATTCGGATGGGCTTGTTGATGTGCGGCAATATTCACACGGCCGCAGCTTGTATCAAAAGCGACCGTACCCCGGTGGGCAAAGCGAGCGTCAAAGACAAGATCCGAGAATTGGTGTTGTTCTCCATCAGCGAGGAGTACTTCCAGTTGCGTGAGGACCTCGGTCTGGCGATCGGCAAATGAGAGTAGATTTTCACTAGTGATAACGGGCGACTCCGCGGTGGGGTCGCCCGATTTTTTTTGTTCCGGGAACAGCAATGCTTGTGATTTGTCCAACACCAATCGGAAATCTCGATGATATAACCCGGCGCCAAATGGATGCCTTGCGGGGGGCCGATATCATCGCCTGCGAAGATACACGGCGGAGCGGTAAGCTTCTGGAACTGCTCGGTATTGAACGGGTGGAGGGGCGACCGAAGTTGTGGCGATATGACGACCACACGGCTTCGGAGCAGGTTTCCGAGTTGGTGGGGCAAATAGAGGCTGGGAACCAGGTGGTCCTGGTCAGCGACGCGGGAACACCGACGATTTCGGATCCCGGCTATTTGTTGGTGCGAGAATGTCGGCGGCGAGGAATCGAAGTGTGTGCACTGCCGGGAGCGGTGGCGGCAATGGTGGCCCTGAGCGCTTCGGGATTGCCGACGGATCGATTTCATTTTGAGGGTTTTTTGCCGGCGGCAAGTGAAAAGCGCCGAGAGCGACTGCGACAACTCGATGATCTCGGCGTGACCTTTGTCACCTATGAGTCACCGCGGCGGATTGTGGATACGCTCAAAGAGATTGAGCAGGAGTTGGGTGCTCAGCGACAGGTCTGCGTTGGTCGCGAACTGACGAAGCGCCATGAGGAGTATCTGGTCGCTTCAGCGGCGTCGGTGAGCCAAGAACTGGCGAGTCGTTCTTCGATACGTGGCGAGGTTGTACTCTGTGTGGGACCAAAGGTTCGCGAGGGCCAAGGTGGGCAAAAGCGTTGGCAGGAAGTCGATCGAAGTATCCGGATTTTGGCGGGACAGCAACTTCGATCGCGAACCATCAAAGAGATCATCGATGAGATGTATGATGTGCCTCGTTCCCAAATCTACGATCGAATTGAGAAGGTAATGGGTGACAACTCTTGAGGAGCGGAAACGCAGAAGCGGTGCGCTTTTCAGAACTGTAGAGCCGTGGTCATCATGAGATGCCAGGTATTATACCGGTTGACGCGGAAACGGTCGCCAGAGTTGTCGTAGGCCGGGTTGTACGCCGGGTTTCGCTCCAGCCCGTCAGACATATCGACGGATTCGTTTTCCTCGAGGGAGCGGCCGGTGCGGGCGTTGGTAAGGACATGTTCCTGATGATGGGTCAGCCCCACGATGGCGCGAAATTGGAAGACTTCATGGGGTTGGAGATAAAAGCCGAGGTGCCCACCGAAGGTGCCGTGACTGTCGATGGAGGCCAGATCTTCAAAGGCAAATTCGCGAGTGGGCGCGTTCTCCACAGCAGAGCTGAGGTCATAGGTGGCGGGAACCGAGTTGGAGGGCTGCTGTACAACCCATGCACAGGCGACGTCTCCGGGGTTGGTGAGCGTGCCGTCGTCATCGAATTGGGGCTGGACAGATTCCAGGGTTCGTTCGTTGCATTCGTTATCGGGATTGGTCATGTGATCGAAGAGCGGACTGTAGTCGCGTCCCTCACTGGTGTAGCCGAAGTGAAAGCGAAGATCGATGGCATAGCGCTGATGAGTGACCGGATCCTCGTAGGGAATGAATTCGGTTCCGATAGTGAAGATGCCCTGCTGCGGAGGATTGCGGAGGACCTGTCCCGCGCCGCGCCCATCGGCTCCGGAGTCGACCTGTCCGTAAAGGGAACCGGAGCGGGCGATGGGAAGGATGTATTCGGCACCGAAGTAGGGTTCAATCCAATCAAATTGCTTGGAAGCAGCGACTTTCCACTGCAACTCGTGGACCCCACGGCCGACGGCTTGATTGTCGGCAAGCTCCTGACGAGCGACGGGCATCGTATAATCCATCCCGACGAGCATGGTGGCCTTGGTGTCGTCGCGGGAGTCATTCCAGGGTCCCCAGTGAATTCCAATGGAAGGGTCAGCCAGTCCACGTCGATCATAGGTGGAGTACGCACTATCGAGCTCGAAGAAGCGATACATTTGAAATTCGTCGAGATTGGAAGCAAATCCCCCGCCGCCACCGAAGGAGTCTTCGGCGTTACGGCGAATTCGCTCATCCGAAGGATCGACGCTGGAGTTGCGCTCGTTGACCGGACCGGCGTGGGTGGCTTCCTCGGCATATTTGAGTCCCCGAGAGGAATGAACGACGTAGGGGATGGTGAGCCGAAGCTCGAGGTCTTTGTACAATCCCGCTCGGAGTGTCATGTCCAGGGTGCTGCGTGTGGAGCGGTAGTTCATCTCGCGGTTGTTGATAATACGCGGTCGGTCACAGCGCGAGGAGTCGACCTCGAGCCTCGGATTGTCGTGAGCCAATTCGTTGTAGTCGGGACTGGCTGGATTGATGGTGGGATGCCCGGTGGGTACGCAGGGAGCTTCCCGTGAGATTTCGGCTGATGAGCGCTCGAACCGAAAGGAGGGCTCGATGTGAAAATCCCAAGGGTTGTAGGTGTCGGGATCGCCGTCATCGAGATCGTCGGCGGCGTCCAACAACTCCGTAAATTCCGCGGCTTGCAGCGGAGATGATACCGTGAGCATCATCAATAATGACGAGGCGGCGACCAAGGCGGGGATAACACGCACCAGCATAGACTACTCCTCAAATCCGGTCGTAAAGCAAAGCCGCCGCCAAAGGAAGCGGTGACCGGAAAACTTATGATTTTGCCGAAGTCCCCTGAGTGAGGGGCAAAACGGGCCGATAAAACAGCCGCTTTTGTGTACTCTACCTAGCTATCAATGCCCCGATAGGGTGTCAAGTTCGAAGGGGGGAGTTGGGGAGTACCGGGGCGCACTCGGAGTGTACAAAGCGTAACCGGTGAGATATTGACGAATTGGGAGTACTGAGCGAGACTTAAAGTGTAGCATCAAGAGTGGGCGAGATATTCATTTTCGCCGGTTATCGAGCCACAGTGGCGAATCATTGTTGCGATTCATGGCGGCGAGGAAAATGGTGCCGCATTGATAACACATATTCCATGTCAGGGTTGCAATATGGCAGGGAATCTGTATGAAAGGGCAGATATGAGCAAGGGCATGGTGTTTGGCATCTAGAAGTTGCCAGTTTTAATACGTAGATGGAAGGAAGCAGTATGAAGTCCCCCGGGATGTTGCTGACGGAAGCACGGGAGGAGCGCGGTTTGACATTGGATGATGTCGCCGCGATGACTCGAATTCCGAAGGGGATGTTGGAGCATCTGGAGAACGACCGCTTTGAAGAATATGTGGCCGAGGTCTTTGCCCGCGGTCATCTCCGCAATTATGCCCGTGAACTGCGACTGGATCCGGACAAGGTACTTCAATCGTATGAACGCCATACCGGTCGCCGTCGAATTGATCCACTGGCAGATGCGGAGCAGGGCGGAGGGCGCAAACCTTCAACGACGACACCGGTGATGCGGAGCTCGGTCAGCGGCGACTCCAGTGTGGCAGCGAGCCAAGATACGGGCGGATTCAAAAAGCAACTCGGGGGCCTGCGGGGCAGTCATCTGGTGGCTGCCATTTTGGTGATTGTGGGATTGTTCATGATGTTTGGATACTTGAGCAATAACCGCGCCACGGCTCAAGATCCCGCTGATTATCAGGAAGTGGAAGAGTCCAACTGGGAGTTGGAGCAAGATGTGGAGCAGACCCGGTGGCTTTTAGAACAGAGTGTTATTGAAGAAGAATAAAGCTCGTCTTAGTGATCAGATTGGTCGAGGCGATTGAAGTGTTCGGCGAGGTTGCGGGCTTCGATGAGATTGTCCTCGATGGAACAATAGGTCCATCCGCCGTAGCGGCCGATGGAGTGAATTCCGACACAACGCAGGGTGGAAGATAGTTGCTCAAAGGATCGCTTCGATTCCTTCGTAATGTGCACGTATGCCGGGTCGAGAACCACGTGGTGATGAGCGAGTAGCTCGTGGTCGTCGATGACACCGACGCGAGACAGGTCGTCGAGGACCTGTCGGCGGGAGGCGGCGACATCGACACTGGCCCCGGATTCCAGGCCGATTTCGACGTACAGACTCATCCGGTCGGCGCCCATGATATTGTCGTAGAATCCGGCGCGGTAAAACGATATCTCGCGCTCGGGAAAGTAGATCCAATGGACCCCGTCGGGGCCTTTTTTATCGAATCCAAGGTTGAAGACCAGCACTTTGTTGGACGTAAAAACGGAAGGATCGTGGGACAGGCCAGTCATCTTTAGGAGGCGATCGAAAGGGGCGGAGGAGATGAGATGTTCGTAGGAGACGCGGCGCCCGTCGGCGAGGGTGGCGATGCGCCTTTGGGCAGCGATATCGACGACCCCGGCATCGGTGATGATTTGTTCATCCGGTAGTTCCGAGGCCAGGGCTTCGATGTAGCGAATGGCTCCGCCCAGTGGGTAGGTGAATGAGGAGTTATAGGATTCGTTGTCCGGTCGCCGCATATTGCGGATGATCTCTTCGAGGTCGGCGTAGGGAAAAAAGCGGCCCATGGCGTCGCGGTCGAGTGTTGCAAGATCACAGGCGTAGAGTTTTTCGTTGTAGGGAATGAGAAAAAGCTCACTGATGGTGCGGCCGAATTTCTCAAAGAGCATGCCTTGAAAGGAGTCGGGACACAGCTCGTCGGTCTGTTCGGAGCGGAAGTACAGGTCGTAAAGGGCGTCGATGAACTGCTCTTTGGGCAGTTGATGGATGTTTTTTTGGAATGGAAAGTCGATGAGATGTCCGTCGAGGTGGATCAGGGAGTTCTTTTCGACGGTTACGATCTCTTCGGAATGCATGCGGTGGCGGAGATAGGCCTCGATATCGGGATTTTTGAAGTGAAAGAAATGTCCCGAATAATCCCAGACGAAACCGCTGCGGCGGACCGTTTTGCACCAGCCCCCGATATCCGGTTCGCGCTCGACGACGAGAAGATCGTCGTCATCGATGAAGTTAGCGAAGCCGAGGCCGGTCATGCCGGCACCGACGACGAGAAAACGAGTTTGAAGTTCGGTCATGGCAACCACAACTCAGAAGCGACGAGCCAGCGATACGCCGATGCGGTCGTCGCTGATCGAGGGGGAGAGCGCGAAGAGATCGGCGACGGTGCGATCGGTCATTAGAAGGAAGATCCCAGAACCGATGGCCAGCCCGCCGATGGTGTACATCGTGGGTACGGCCCAGCGGGCGGTGCTCTGAGAGCTGCCCCATTCGTCTTGGCGATCGCGCAGCCGCTGAGCGTCTCCTGCCTCGGCGAGACTCTGAAGTTCGGATTGGCGTGACAGAGCGACGGAATGGAGGGCGAGGCCGATGCCGGTGACGGCAATCCCACCGGAGATCTGGGCCCAGGTAAGGGAATTACTTGGTGTGTCGGCAGCGCTTTCTACGTGCAAGGCGCTGTCCTCCGGTTCCGACGACGACGCCAATTGCTCGACCGTATCGCGGAGTTCTCGATAGGTTTGCTCATGTTCAGCGTCCATATCTAGTCCAGCCAACGATTCCAGGTGATGGGAAGCGAGCATGGTATTCTCATCGTCGAGAGATTCTTTGGCCAGGCGCAGGTGGCATTGAACCATGACGGATTCCACATCGCCGCGATCGTCGGGTTCAAGCCCCTCGGACTCCAAAAATCTCTGTGCCGGTGGCAGCGCACTGCGACAGTCGTCGGCCCGATACCAGGCGATCGTTTCGTTGTTGAGTAGGATGGGATCGGGATAGGCGTCATAGGCCTGACGGAAGGTGATGGCGCCCAGTTCAAATTGTCCCTCTCCGACAGCATCGGCGGCGGCATTGCTGAGGTCGAGCATCTCCTCGTAGGCGTCATCCTCATTGGCGGAGGCAAGGAGGGGAAGACAAAAAATGAGTAGCGCACAGAAAAGCGACGCCGCGAAACGATGCTGCATAGTGTTTCTCCAGGTGAAAACCGTCGATTACAGACCGAGTCGAGGAGGACCTCTTTGTTCTTCGGGTTCTGACTCCCCCTCTTCATCGTCGACACCGAGCCGGGGAGGTTGCCGGGCGGGACGCTCAAGGGGTTGGACTTGCTGTTGTTCTTCTGTTGACCTCGGTGATGGAGGCCGAGAAGGAGGGGATTCGCCCTCTTGTATGGAGGCCTCCTCTCGTTCTTCGCCAGCTTCGTCTACGCCGGCATCTCCTTCGCCTTCTTGTTCCTCATCGTTGTTGACACTGTAGATTTGAAGATCGTCATGCGCTGATGGTGCAAGGGCCGAATCGGAGGGGGCATTTTCATCGTTGGGTTCGGAGTCATTTTCATCGGATCCAGCGGGACTCGAGGCATACTCGGCGATGGAACTGAGCTCTCGCTCGTCTGCCATGGAAAAGGGTTCGTACTCGATAATAATCCATGCCACGCCGGCGAAGCACAAAATGACGGCGAGGATGACGCCGGCGACCATCTTCTTTTGTTGGCGGTCGAGCTGGGTGGCGACGGCTTGAATCTCGTGATCACCGGTCTCCATTACCAGGGAAGGTGATAGCTCGAGGTCCGTTTCGACCCGGGCGGGATCCGGTTCCGGCTCCGGTGCCGACACCTCCTGTGGAGGAGCGGGATTTTCGGCGATCAGGTCCTTGAGTTCGTAGATCTCACTTTCCTCGCCAGGGTCGAGATCGGCAAAGGGATCATTGTCGGTCGTGTCGGAATCGGCGGCGCCCATTTCATCGGACGCGACGATGACGGCATCGCTGTCGGGCGGAGCAGACATCATCGTCGGATCGTGTTGACGAGCATCACCGGGAGTGCGGATCGATGGCGACTGTTCGGAGAGTTCTTGCTCCGGAATGGCATCGAGAAGTTGCACGATTTCATTACCGCTTTCGGGGCGCTCCTCGGGTTCTTTAGCGAGCATCTGAAAAACGATGTCCTGCAGTGAATCGGGAATGCCGGTCCGCTCCATCGGTGGCGGATCGTTGTTGATATGCATCGACATCAGCTCAACGGGAGCCTCTGCGAAAAAGGGCAATCGTCCCTCGAGCAATTCGTAAAAGATGATGCCCAGACTGTAGAGATCGGTAGCCGGCGACAGGTCACGAGCGGACTCACATTGTTCGGGGCTCATATAGGGAGGAGTGCCGAAGACCTCGCCGACGCGGGTGAGCCGGTCGGATTCGAATTCATTGACGTCATCGTCGTCAGTGTTGCCCTTCATGATCTGAGCAATCCCGAAGTCCAGGACCTTCACCATCTCGGAACCATCGGTCATGGTGGCGAGCATGATGTTTTCGGGCTTGAGATCGCGGTGGAGAATACCGTGATGATGTGCATGGCCGAGGGCGGAGGCGATCTGACGGACCAATTCCACGACTCGTTGCACGGAGGGCCGTTGATTGATCAACTCGCTCAGTCCCACGCCATCGATGAATTCGACGACAGTGTAGAAGGCGTCGAGCACCTCGGAGTAGCCGAAGTCGAAGAGGGTAATGCAGTTGGGATGATTGAGCCGGGCGATGGCTTTGGCTTCCACTTCGAAGCGAGCCTGGATCTGCTCGTGTCCGGCAAAGGTAGGATGGAGAAGCTTGATGGCCACCGAACGGTCGACCATCAACTGGGTGCCCCGGTAGACGGCTCCCATCGAGCCGCGACCAATCTGTTTGTCGAGACGGTATTTTTCTTCGATGACCGTCCCGACCCGGGTCCCTGAACTCATAGTACTCCCGAGCAGCGCGAGCCAACGATTGGCGATCGATTAAGCGAGTTCGCTACAGACCTGTGATTGCACGCCGATGATCGGAATGAACGATAGTGTTGGGTCGCGTCGCATAACGCAGGGGACAAAGACACGGTTGTGGATCTGTAGTGGCGACTCATTTCGTCGTCGTTCCATCTTTAGTATTTCGATCCCTGTTGGCGCCCAAAAACGACTAAACCCTAAGCTAGCTCACGGTAACAAACGGTGGGGGGTTGTGCAATTGAGCGTCGGCGGTGCACACCGAAACAAGGTGCCCCAAACGCGACCGCGTCCAGACAGGATATATGCCATTGATAAAGCGGGCAAGCGGGGCATTGTTCGGGGGTGAGATCCACCTCCGTCGGTTCTCGGTTGCGAAACAGCAGGACAAAGCTGGCTGTGTTGCCTCGGTCTTGCGGTGGCGTTGCCACAGCTGCGACCTCCCACCTTGCCAGACTTTGCCCTGCTGTTCCGGCCCTTCGACCGACGGAGATGGATCACACCCATTGTTCGGAGGCCAATTTCAAGGGGGAGTGTCGGCGGCGGGCTGGTCAGGGAGTGGAGGGATTGATAAATAGGTCGCGGTCAGCAATCGGTGTGGGTCGCATAGAGCAATAGCCCGCACGACAGAAATGACGGCGAGGAAGGTCATGATGGCAACGTGGATGCGAGTGATGGTGATGGTCGTGTTGGCCCTGGTTGTGGGCTGCGGTAGTAGCGAGGTCCGGGAACGACCGGAGGATTGCGATCGAAGTCAGTATTTCCATCAAGGACAGCAAGCCTGTCGGACCTGTCCGGCCGTGATTGAGCCGACGTGCATGCCCGGCTGTGGCCTGGAAGTGGTCAAGGATCATCGGGGTTGCCCGATACTCCGGTGCGAGCCGGGGTGTGAGGGATGCGATGAAGGTGAGGTGTGGGATAGCGAAGCGCAGCGTTGTGAAGCGTCGTGATGGCGTCGAAATCGACAAAAAAGATGGGGACCCAAATGTTGTCGTCGAAACCGGCACGGAGAGCGTTTCGAGGACAATTATTGGCCTGGTTTGATGATCACCAGCGGGCGTTGCCGTGGCGCCATGTCGACGATGCGTATGCGGTGTGGGTCTCGGAGATCATGCTGCAGCAGACGCGGGTATCGACGGTGGTCGAGTATTTCGAGCGGTGGATGGAGGTATTTCCCACCCTCGAAGCCCTGTCGCAAGCGCCGGTGGAGGAGGTCCTGGAGTTGTGGTCCGGCCTCGGATATTACCGCCGTGCGCGCTATCTGCACCGAGCGGCAAAGAGGGTTGTCGAGGAGCACGATGGGAGCGTTCCGCGCACGGTTGAGGAGTTAAAGAAATTACCGGGGGTTGGTCCCTATACGGCGGGAGCGATTGCGTCGATTGCATACGGGCAGATCGAGCCGTTGGTCGACGGCAATGTGATGCGAGTGATTTCGCGGCTGTACACCATCGGTGGAGATCCGAAGCGGGCGCCGGCGAAAAAAATGATCTGGCAGCGGGCCGGCGAACTCGTGGATCGGCGACGCCCCGGGGACTTCAATCAGGCGGTGATGGAGTTGGGGTCTGTGATCTGTACGGCACCTGCTCCGAGGTGTTCCGATTGTCCGGTGTCGCGCTGGTGTGGGGGCCTTGCCAGCGGTGAGCCGGAGCGGTTTCCCGAGAATGGCCGGTCGGTGGCGCAGCGCCCCATGAGAGCGCGCAGTTGTGTGGTCTATACCACCGATGAAGGGACGCGACGTTTTTTGCTGCGACGGCGTCCGAAGCAGGGATTGCTGGGGGGGTTGTGGGAGTTTCCGTCGAGCGAACGGGAGGGCAAGACGTGGCCGCTCATCGCCGATCTGGCCCAGCAACTGGAGCCGGGACTCGGTGTAGATGCGCAGGCCATCGAGTTGAATCGATGTTTGGGAACTGTGGAACATGTGTTTT
>SKPJ01000542.1 GCA_007119595.1 Myxococcales bacterium | reverse complement strand
TTGGTGACAAGCCCGATGGTGACCAACTTGGATGTGGCGGCCGTGGTCTCTGATGAGAAACACGCGGCAGCCCGAATTCGCCCTCCTGGACAACCGACCGGATCGGTCGGATACCTACCTACAACACGCCACATTTTTGCTTTGATGGCACAGCCGGTTCTGCACGTCGATGTGACGAGTGGAAGCTGGCTCGCCGAAGAAGCAAATACTATCCAATAAGAATTTGGAGAACTCCGATGTGCTTGGAGCTCTCTGAATGTGGAGTGTGGTCATGTCATCCCCGTGGTTGTGTCGACGGGGCATTCAACACGTCTTCTTGTCTGTAGCCTGTGTGGCGCTGGCGTTGCCGGCCGCTGCGGAGGATGCAGCCTCCGGGTCAAACTCGGAGATCGAGACGCTGGATGCTCTAGCGCTAGAAAACAATCAATCTCTACGTGCATTCGACAACCGAGCCCGTCAGGCGAGGGAGCAGGCGCAGTTTCAGGAACAGCGCCGACCGGAACCGATGGTCGAGTATATGCTCGACGTCAGTGCTCCGTGGATGCCCCATTTTACGACGGGCCATATGATCCGGGTGATGCAGAGCATTCCCCGCGGCGGAGCTCGCCGGGCCAGTGCAGCTCCGGCGAGGGCCCGGCAACAGGTCGTATACTTCGAACAGCGGGAGGCCGAAGTTGAGCTGCTGCGCGATCTGCGGCTTGATGTCGTGGAGTTGGCGCGGATCGAAGCGCGAATCGAATTGCTCGAGGAGGAAATGGGCTTAATCGATGATGCCCTGGGGGTCGTGGAGGCGGTGACGCCGCTGGGGAAGGGAGATCACGGTGACTTCTTTCAGCTCGAATTGGAGCGTGAGACCGCAGAAGATGGCCTGGCGAGGCTGCGTTCGGAACGGAAGGCTCGGCGGGCAACGATGGCTGCTCGCATGGGAGTGGACGTAGAACGTGTCGATGCCTTGGAATTTCCGGCCGACATCCTCGAGCAATGGCTTGTGGATTTGCCGACGAAAGAGGAGTTGGTGGAGCGAGCTCGCGAAGGTGAGCCATCACTGGCAAGGTTGGATGCCGAAGCGGGGGTTGTCGATGCCCGGATCGAACTCGTCGACCAGCGCCAGAGGCCATGGCCGCAGGTGATGGCCGGGTACAGCAATATGCCACCGATGTGGGAGATGGATGGCTCGCGGGCCCAGATGTTTCAGCTCGGTATTTCCATTGCACTTCCAATCTTCGGGTCCCAATACGACCACGAGGCATCGCAGTGGCAGGCGGCTCATCAGGCGGTTCAGCAGGATCGAGCTCAGCAAAACAACGAAATTCGGGGGCAAATCGAAGAATTGATGGCGGGGTGGAATGCCGATCGACAGCGGTTGCAGCGCCACGAGCGGGAGTTGGCTCCGCTGGCCAGCGATCTCGCGCGCCGGGTGCTCATCGGCATGGAACTCGGCGAGCGCTCCGCCTCGGAGTATCTGCTCGCCGTGCGCCAGGAAGTCGATCTCGAGACACGAATGATCGAGTTGCGCGCCGATCTGTTGGAGCGACTCATGGAATTGCAGCGATTGACCGGGGGAGCTCTGGGAGAACACCAACCCTGGTCCTACCCAGACACGGCCTATATCGACACCGATGGAGGACAGCGATGAATGCGATGAAGAAGCATTGGAAAAAGTTGGTAGCAGTACTCGCCGTCGTCCTGGTGGCATTTGCAGTGGGGCGTTGGAGCGCAGGCGACTCCGATGATGGCGGAGGCGATACGACCGCGTCTACCGGCGATGAGGTGGGGGATGAACCGGAGATCTGGACTTGTCCGATGCATCCACAGATTCAAGAGGATGAATTCGGAACCTGCCCGATCTGTCACATGGATCTGGTGCCTCTCGACGATGGCGGTGCTGGAGATGACGATATGCCGGCGGTTCGTCTATCGGAGGGGGCGCGCAAGATGGCCCGGGTGCAAAACGCCACCGTCGAGGACGGCGCGGTGACCGGTGAATTGGGTGTTTACGGGCGCATTGCCGTCGATGAGCAAGCCGAAGTCGATATTTCGGCCTGGACCGGCGGGCGAATCGAGCGCTTGTTGGTTCAGTCGAGGGGAGAACGGGTGACGCGCGGCCAATTATTGGCTCAGGTATACAGCCCGGAGTTGGTGTCGGCGCAGCGTACTCTGTTGCAGGCGCTGGAGAATAAGGAAAATGCGGAGGCATCGGGAAGTGATCGACGGGCTCGGGCCGCCCAGGCGTCGTTGGATGCTGCGCGCACCGAGTTGCGATTGCTCGGCATCGATGCTCGTCAGGTCGAGCAGATTGAAGACAGCAGGCAGGCTCGTGAAACGGTCGATATCTACGCGACGGCGACGGGTACCATCCAGGCTCGTCATGTCACCGAAGGGGACTACGTCACAACCGGTGATGCGATTCTGTCTCTTGCCTCGTTGGATACGGTGTGGGCGCAGCTCGAAATTTACGAGCGAGACCTTCGACGAGTTTCGGTGGGAACTCCCGTGACCGTGGAGGTGCCCGCATTGGATGGCGAAGAACTCGATGGGCGGATCAGTTTTTTGTCTCCCGACGTCGATCCCCAGCGGCGGGTAGCCCGGGCGCGGGTCGTTCTGTCCAACGAAGAGGGAGAGCTGCGACCGGGAATGTATCTGCGGGGCCGTGTCGAGATCTCCGAGGAGGGTGATGAAGTGCTCTCGGTCCCTAAATCCGCCGTGTTGTGGACCGGTGAGCGCTCTCTGGTCTACCGCTACGACCGGGATCTCGATCCGGCGGGATACGTGGCTCAACCGGTAAAGTTGGGAGCCCGAATCGGCGATCGATACGTGATTCGCGAAGGGGTCTCGGAGGGCGACGAGATCGCAGCACGCGGAGCCTTTCGAATCGACTCCGAGTTACAGATCCGAGGTGGGCCCACCATGATGAGCGCCATGCACGACGAGGGGATAATGCCGCTTAGCGACGGCGAGATAGTCGAGGTTCCCGAAGAAGGGACGGATTTTCATCCGCCCATCGATCCCGACCAACTACCTGAGGGCGTCTGGTACTGCGATATGGGGACCACCCACTGGGCACAACCCGAAAAGGGTGACGATGAGTGCCCGCTGTGTGGAATGAGACTCACGGAGAAGGTCGCTCCTGAACACGATCACGACCATGATCACGACCATGATCATGGTGAAGATTTCGATGACGGAGGACACCATGACCACTGAGACGGCGTCGAAGAGTTGGCTGACCCGCTTCATCGAAGGATGTCTTCAGCAGCGGTTTGTGGTGCTCATGGCAACTTTGTTGGCTGTGGGGTGGGGGTTGTACGTGGCCCCGTTTTCCTGGACCGAGGAGTTCGAGCGCGATCCAGTGCCGGTGGATGCGATTCCCGATCTCGGGGAGAATCAACAGGTCGTCTTCACAGCGTGGCCCGGCAGGTCTCCACAGGACGTCGAAGATCAGATCACCTATCCATTGACCACCGAATTGCTGGGGATTCCCAAAGTGGAGACGATCCGAAGCTCCAGTATGGACGGGTTCTCATCGATATACGTCATCTTCGAGGAGGATGCCGAATACTACTGGACCCGAGCGCGGCTCAACGAAAAGCTGGCGAGCATCAGCGGCGATGTGCTTCCCGATGGGGTGCAGCCCCAGATGGGGCCGGATGCCACGGCGCTGGGTCAGATCTTCTGGTATACCCTGGAGGGACGCGATGAAGACGGAAATCGGGTCGGCGGATGGGATCCGGGCGAATTGCGAACCATCCAAGATTACACCGTCTCTCCCGCGCTCAACAGCGCCGAAGGGGTCAGCGAGGTGGGCTCCATCGGTGGCAAGGTTCAGGAGTATCAGGTGGAGCTCGATCCGAACGCCATGCGGGCCTTCGACGTCGGATTGGAAGATGTCGTCCAGGCGGTGCGGGCGTCGAATGCCGAGGTGGGAGCGCGTACGACGGAGATCAACGGCGCGGAGTATATGATTCGCGGGTTGGGCTTCGTCAGTGAGATCGAAGATCTGGAATTGGCGGTCATCCGCAGCATGGAGGGGACTCCCGTGGTCGTCGGTGATGTGGCCCGGGTTCAACACGGGCCCGATCTGCGCCGGGGAACCCTTACCCGCAGCGGCGTGGATTCCACGGGGGGGGTGATCACCGCCCGCTACGGTGCCAACCCGCGGGAGGTGATCGACAACGTCAAGGAGGCCATCGACGAGGTGCAGATCGGCCTGCCGTCCAAGGAATTGGAGGACGGAACGGTCTCTCAGGTGACGATCGTGCCGTTTTACGATCGAACGGAGCTCATCGAACGCACGCTGGGGACGCTCAATACGGCACTGGGACAACAGGTGATGATCACCATCTTGGTGGTGCTGCT
>SKPJ01000570.1 GCA_007119595.1 Myxococcales bacterium | reverse complement strand
GGGCGAAACCTGACAAGGAGCACGACCGCAGCTGTGGCAGCGCCACCGCAAGGGAGTCGCGACACCGTCAGATTCGGTCTGCTGCTTCGCAACCGAGAACCGACGGGGGTGAATCACACCCAGTGGGCTTGTGACCCACCGGACGCTGTGGTAACGCCCTGAAACCATTGATTCGGTGCACGCCACACACTCTTATGGTCGCATCGCATTGGTGGGTCTACGGCGTTATTCGCAGTGCTTGCTTTGCGGTGACGTATTGCCACGTCCCACCGGCTTCGATGGCGTCGGGAATTCCTCGGTGCCGCCAGCCATTTACGCTACGATTTTGCAGTCATCGAACACTTTTTTTTACCTCGTTATCTCTGGAGAACAGATGGGTTTTCTCGATTTCCTCTTCGACAAGGAAAAGGCACGCGAGCGCCGGATTAAAAAGCTGAAGAAAACGCTCACCAACATGTACGTACAGGCCGCCGAACGCCAGTATGCCATCGAGCAGCTTCGCGAGATCGGCACCCCGGAGGCCATCCGCGCTCTCCTGGCTCGCTTTGAAGACACCGGGCCCAATCACACCACCGACGCCGACGAAAAGCAGTTCGTGTACTCCGTGCTCGTCGATCTCGGCCGTCGTCAGGAGACCGACGTCGTCGAGGTGCTGACGCAGTACCTCAAAGAGGTCGAGGAGAATATCAATTGGCCCCTAAAAGCCTTGACCGATCTCGTCTCGCAGGATCAGATGACCGAGTTGGTCGTGGAGTTGTTGGAGGCCTCCGACATCGGTTATCGGCGCAACCCGGAGAAAAAACGGGAGCTGATGCTTCGCGCCGCCGAATTGCAGGACCCGGAGTTGGGTCGTGAATTGACGCGCTTTTTGGAGGACGACAACGAGACGATTCGCTTTCTCGCCGTTGACGCCGTCATGGCCCAGGACGAAGACGAGATCGCTGAAGAACCGCTTTGCGAGCGACTTCGCGTCGAAGACTCCCTTCGCATCGTCCAGAAGATCACCGACATCTTCGTCGACCATCCAGGATGGACGATTCCCGAAGAATACCGAGAAGACGTCGAAGTCGGTCTGCCGGAGGGATTCGGTGTCCATAAAAAAGGACATATCTACCGAAAGCGGACGTAGCCGCGGGAGTTTTTCTGTCGATGCACTGTCTCCTCATCATCGGACATCCGGCTGACGACTGGGCCGAAAAGCTCGGCACCGTCACGGGAGACGATGTCCAGATCGAAGCTGCTCGACTCCCCTCGGCGGGCATTCGACAATTTGAATCGATGCCCGCTGATCTGCTTATCATCGCCGATGAACAAGGGGGCTCCCGAGTCGAAATTTTGGTGCGTGCATTACGCAAACGACCCCTGGGCCAACTGGTGCCCATTCTATTATTATGCCCTCCCCCCGAGGAGCGTTCGAAGCAAGAAGCCGTGGAGGCCCTCGATCTGGTGGGCTGGCATTCGGTGCAAGCCTCGCCAGAGACGGTGCTCTCAACCATCGAAGATACGCTGGGGGCCAATCTGCACCGAGCAGATACGACCGATAAAAATAGCGACGTCCCCAAGGCATCACCGGATCAAAAGAACAGCGGTGCCGTCTCCTATTTCGACGGCGATATCGTTCTCGAACCGATGGATGAGTCGGCGCCGCCTCACCGAATCGAACACGGCACGGCCTTTCAAAACAGCTCACTCCACGGCGACGCCGCTCGACAGGCCCTTGGTGCCGACGAGGTAAAACGAACCCTCAAAGCCGTGCGCCACGAGGACTATTACGTCATTCTCGACGTGCGGCGCGGCGCCGAAGGGCAGACCATCCGCGAGGCTTTTCATCGCCTGATGGCCCGTTTTGACCCGAATTCGCTCGACTTTCAGATACTCCGCAAATTCCAGGACGAAATCGACGAAATTCGCGATGCCCTGGAGGACGCTTTCGCCGTACTCGGCGATCCGGAGCTGCGCCAGGCCTATCTTCAGCGCACCGTCCGACGTTGAACGCCACTTCTGATTTCGGACGAAGTTGGAGCACACAGAGAAAATAATCGCTCCTTGAAAAACGTTGACCCCAACGGATACACCGATCGTCTGAGTCCCCACTCAAAAAATTACGCGAGCTGCCCATGGCCATTCGAGACATCGTCTTGTTCCCGGATTCAATCCTCACCAAAAAGTGTCGCCCCGTCGAAGAGGTGGACGACTCGGTGCGCACCCTCATCGACGATATGGTGGAGACCATGTACGACGCCCCGGGAGTGGGACTCGCCGCCCCGCAAGTGGGCATCCCGCGCCGGCTTACCGTCATCGACCCCACCGCCGGCGAGGAGGAGGACAATCTCTATGTCTTTGTCAATCCCGAGATCATCGAACGCGAGGGGGTGATCCGATGGGAAGAGGGATGTCTGTCCATTCCCGGTGTCTACGAACATGTGGAGCGCTCGGCACGGGTCGTCGTACGCGCTCTCGACCGCAACGGAGAACCCTTTGAGTTGGAAGCCACCGAATTATTGGCTGTCTGCATCCAGCACGAAATCGATCACCTCGACGGGGTGTTATTTCTCGACCATCTCAGCCGTCTCAAACGCCGAATCGTATTAAAAAAGTACAAAAAACAGCTCTCCAAAATGGCACAACAAGACGACCCGAACGACGGCGAACCCCCCGATTGATGAATCATTTATCCAGGAGTGTCTGTGAGTGAAACAACGAGAAATAGGTTGCGCATCGTCTATATGGGCACTCCCGATTTCGCGGTGCCGGCGTTCAATGCGCTCGCCGCAAGCCACGACGACGTCGTCGGCGTCGTCACTCGACCCGACCGGCGCCGGGGACGGGGAAAAAAAGTGAAGCCCACGGCGGTCAAACGGGCCGCCGAAGCGGTCTACGTTCCCCTATTTCAACCGGAGGATATAAACACCGAAGAAAGTATCGAAGCGATCACCAAATGGGCGCCCGATGTCATCGTCGTCGCCGCCTATGGACAGATTCTACGGGCTCCCATATTGGAGCTTCCCGATCACGGCTGCATCAATATTCACGCCTCGCTGCTGCCGCGCTACCGCGGCGCCGCCCCCATCAACTGGGCGATCGCTCGCGGCGAAAAGGAAAGTGGCGTGACCATCATGAAGATGGACGAAGGCCTGGATACGGGACCGATGCTACTCAAGAAGAAAACCCTGATCGGGCCCCTGGAGACCGCCGGCGAGCTCCACGACCGCCTGGCCCTGATGGGCGCAGAGTTGATCGTCGACGTCATGCGCCTGATCCACCTCGACAGCCTCAACCCGGTCTCCCAGGTCGATGAAAACGCCACCTACGCCCCGATGTTGTCAAAATCGGACGGCCACATTGACTGGAACCTATCCGCCGCCGATATCGCCCATCGCATCCGCGGATTCAATCCCTGGCCCGGCACCTACTCTACCCTCATGGGAGACGACATCGAAGAGGAACGGATCAAATTTCATCTCGCCCGTGCCCTGAGCGGCGAAGACCACGGCACAGACCACAAACCGGGCACGGTCGTGCGAGCGGACCGAGGTGATGGCCAATTGTGGATCGCCTGCGGCGACGGGGTTCTGGATTGCATCGAATTGCAAGCTCCGGGACGGAAAGCGATGAGCGCCGCCGACTTTCTCAACGGCCATGCCATCTCAGCAGGTCATCGATTCGACGGCGCATAATAGAGCCGGCAAACTCACTTCCCCTATTTTTCACCCGGGCCCCCTCTTTATGAAATCGACTCCCCCTCCGGCGCGCTCCATTGCCCTTCGCATACTGGATCGTATCTTCTACGGCGGTGCATACAGTCATATTGCTGTCTCCAGCGCTCTCAACGATGCCGACCTGAGCGGACCCGACCGCGGCCTGGTCACAGAATTGGTCTACGGCACGCTGACTCGAAAGCGCACCCTGGACGCCCTGCTCGGCGAATTCGTCAACCGCCCCCTCGATGGACTCGATCGCCCCGTCCTTCTCTCACTTCGCATGGCGGCGTATCAGCTCGTCTTTCTGGATCGCATCCCCGAGCACGCCGCGGTTCACGAGGCGGTGGAACTCGTCAAAGAACAATGCGGTCGCGGCGCCGGCGGGTTCGCCAACGGCGTATTGCGTTCGATGCTCCGGAATCGGGACACCTGGAAAATATGGGAGTCCATCGATCCCGATGCCGATCCGATTCGACATCTCGGCATTCGCCATTCTCTGCCGGACTGGATCGCCGAATTTCTCATCGACACCCATGGATTCCAAAAGGCCTCCCGGCAGGCCCGGTCATTCAACAGCCGGCCACCGCTTTATTTCCGCGTCTTGCAGGACGAAAGTGAGACGCTTACCGATGCGCTCTCTCCGGTCGCCGGCGTTCCG
>SKPJ01000584.1 GCA_007119595.1 Myxococcales bacterium | reverse complement strand
GGGGATGATCACCCGCGGGCTTCACGAGATCACCCGCATGGCGGTCAAAAAAGGAGCCAATCCGCTCACCTTGACCGGCCTGGCTGGGATGGGAGATCTGGTCTTGACCTGTACCGGGGGGCTAAGCCGTAACCGCACTGTGGGGTATAAGCTTGGAACGGGGATGAGCCTGGAAGAGATTCTGGACCAGATGAATATGGTCGCCGAGGGGGTTAAAACCTCTAAGAGCGTCCATGATTTGTCGCGAAAAATGGGGGTGGAGATGCCGATCTCCGAGCAGGTCTATCTGGTGCTCTACGAGGACAAGAGCCCGCACCAGGCGGTGACCGATCTGATGGCGCGCGAGCTCAAACCAGAATTGGGCGGATGGATGTGACCAATGAATCAACTCATCGACTCATTCGGACGGACCCACCGATCGCTGCGCATTTCGGTGACCGATCGGTGCAATCTGCGATGCCGCTATTGTATGCCGGCGGCAGGACTTCCCTTTGCGCCGCGCGATGAATTGTTGAGCTTTGAGGAAATCACCTTCGCGGTCGACGTGGCCGTTTCGCTGGGCATCGACAGGGTGCGTATCACCGGTGGAGAACCACTGCTTCGGCGCGAACTCTCAAAGCTCATCGCGATGCTCGATGAACATACAGGGGTTGTCGATATTGCGATGACCACCAATGGGTTGCTCCTGGAGCGCTATGCCGACTCCCTGGCCCAATCGGGGCTCAACCGCATCAATATAAGTCTCGACTCCTTGGAGCCGGAGCGATTTACGGAGATCACACGCCACGGCATTTTGGAGGATGTCTGGGAGGGGATCGAGGCCGCCTCGCGGGCCGGATTGTCGCCGATTCGAATCAATGCCCTGTTATTGGAGGGATTCAACGACGACGAGGTCGAGGATTGGCTGGATCTGACAAAAAAACACGCTATCGACGTGCGTTTTATGGAGTTGATGCCCATCGGAGAGGGCGCGGAGTTGGGGCGGCTGGGGGAGTATTTGAATTTGACGAGTTTGCGGCAGAGGTTGGTCGAAGAGCGGGGACTCGAGCCCGCGGATCCAGAGCTGGGAAACGGTCCGGCCCGGTATTGGAGAGAGCCCGGGGCTAAGGGCCGAATCGGGTTTATTACTCCCATGTCCAACTCCTATTGTGACACATGCTCTCGAATGCGGTTGACCTCCAAGGGCGAGCTTCGGGCCTGTCTTGCCTATGACGAACACGTCGATATTTCGGAGGCCCTGCGAGCCGGCGATCGAGAAGCGACGGTCGCTGGATTTCGACGAGCGGTGGCGGAGAAACCGGCGGGTCATCAGTGGCATGATGGAGAGATCACAAAGACGGGAATGTCCGTGCTCGGCGGGTAAGACGTAGAGTTGGAGAGCGAATGGAATTCGAAATCGAATTGTACGGGGGGCTTCGGCAACGCGCCGGAGCCGATGAGGTGACGGTGAATATCGATGAGCGGGAGCCCACGGTGGGCGATGTGGTGGCGGCCCTGCAGCGCGAGGTTCCGTCGCTAGACGGGATGTTACAGAGTGTGGCGAGAGCGGTGGACGATGAGTTGGTGGGCGATGAGCATGTTTTGGAGCACGGCGACGTAGTTGCTTTATTGCCCCCGGTCAGCGGGGGAAGTCCGACTCCCTACTTATCGCCAACACCGCTTCAACGGGATCGGTTGATCGCCGCTACCGAAGATGGGCGCTGCGGAGCATTGGTGGTTTTTAGCGGTGACGTTCGAAATCACAACGAGGGGCGCGACGACGTGGTCGCTATCGAATACGAAGCTCACCAGGCGATGGCGTCCCGAGTATTGGAAACTGTCGAGGCAGAAGTAGCGGAGCGATTCGAGGTTCACAGTTGCCGAATCCAACATCGGATCGGTCGCGTCGAAGTCGGCGAGTCCAGTGTGTTGGTGGTATGCCGTGGACCGCATCGCGACGGGGCGTTCGAGGGCGCGCGCTATGCCATCGACGAGCTCAAAAAACGGACGCCGATCTGGAAGCGAGAAATCTACGAAAATGGTGAAAGCCGCTACCTGGACGGAACCCCGCTGAGGGAGACCGGTGCCGTGGAGCAGTGAAATCGCGTTCCGTATAGTGGAGAACCAAAGCATTTATGAAAGATATCACGGAAAAGCCAAAGACCCGGCGCTGGGCGAAAGCCGCGGCGTTTTTGTCGATCGACAAGAGCATATTGGAGTCCACCGACTACGCCCGGTCCACCGAAAAGGGTGATGCCCTCGAGGCATCTCGAGTCGCCGGTATCATGGCGGTCAAGCGCACTTCGGAAGCCCTGCCGTTTTGTCATCCCATCCCGATCACCGACTGTGACGTCGCGTTCGAGTTGCGCGCCGACGGAATTTATCTGGAGGTGGAGGCGACCACCATAGCCGCCACTGGTGTGGAAATGGAGACGTTGTACGCGGCGACGGTGGTGGCCATGAATCTATACGATATGCTCAAACCTCATGCCCCGAAGGATACGGGGCTGATCGCCGTGACGGACGTACATCTCGTCGAAAAAAAGGGAGGCAAAAGCGATTTTGTGGTCGCCGAAGGGCTGCGGGCGGCCGTGTTGGTCACCCATGATGGCGTGGCCTCCGAGGATTGGGAAGATCGGGCAGGACGGGTGGTGTGTGAGCAATTGGAGTCCCGAGGCGTCGACGTCGCTCATTATCAGGTGGTCACAAACCACAAAGAGGAGGTCGACGCGGCGCTCGACTCGGTGCTTCGGGGAGCCTTTGACGTGGTGATCACCGTCGGCGGAACCGGACTCGACGACAAGGACGTCACCGTGGAGTGCGTGGAGGCGAGAATCGATCGAGAGATGCCGGGGGTGATGGAGGCGGCTCGGGGATATGGCCAGCAGCGCACACCCTATGCCCTGTTGTCCAGGGGTGTGGCGGGGGTGGTCGGCGATACGTTGATCGTCACCTTTCCCGGCAGTACGGCGGGAGCGCGCGAGAGTGCCCAGGCGGTGTTGACCGGATTGCTACATGCCGCGGAAGGAGCCTGTTGCTGACTGACAAGGGGGCTGAATTCCTCGACGGTCGTCGGTGTGTGTCGAAATTGATCGCTTACCTCTCGATCGTTGGACGCCTTTTTTGGCCGAGGAGTTTTGCCGTGGTTAAAACGACAGAAAAACCGATCCGATACGCCGTAATTGGCCTGGGACATATCGCCCAGGCCGCCGTGTTGCCGGCCTTTGAGAACGCAGAAAATGCAACCCTGAGCGCCCTGATATCCGGCGACGACGACAAATTGGAGGGATTGGGACAGCGCTACGGAATCGATGCCTTATATCACTACGATCAATTCGACGAAGCGATCAGCGACGATCTCGTCGACGCTGTCTATATCGCGCTTCCCAATCATCTGCACCATGAATACGTGTTGCGCGCAGCCCGCGCCGGGGTCCACGTATTATGTGAAAAGCCGCTGGCCGTCACCAGCGAGCAGTGCGAGGCGATGATCGAGGCCTGTGAAGAGCACGACGTGTTGTTGATGACGGCCTATCGACTGCATTTTGAAGCCGCCAACTTGCGAACCATCGACGCCGCACGCAATGGCGAGTTTGGGGAGCTGCGCTTTTTCCAGGGCTCGTTTTCCCAACATGTAAGCGGCGGCGATATCCGGCTTTTTCCCATCGAGAAGGGAGGCGGTTCGGTCTACGATATGGGGGTCTACTGCATCAACGCCGCCCGGTATCTATTCGGCGATGAACCGTTTGAGGTGGTGGCGATTTCGGAGCGCAAAAAAGGGGACGAGCGATTCACAGAAAGCGACGAGATGACCGGTGCGTTGCTTCGGTTTCCCGGTGACCGAATCGCCATGTTTGTCAGTGCCTTTGGCAGCTATCGAACCTCGATGTATCGACTGGTGGGAACGAAGGGCGAGGCGGTGTTGGAGCCGGCCTTTGAATACGCCACGAATTTGAAATACGAATTCCGGGTCGGCGATAGAGCAGAAGGTGAAAAGCTCGAAAAACGGGATCAATTCGGTCCGGAGTTGATCTATTTCTCGGATTGTATCGCCCAGGGGAGGCGACCGGAGCCCGATGGATACGAGGGATTGGCCGACGTGCAGATCATCGAGGCGATCTACGAGTCGGCGCGCACAAAAAAACCGGTCCCCGTCGATATCGTGGAGCCTCCGGCGCGGCCGACGGTGGAGCAGATCATCACCCGCCCGGGATTTGAGAAACCAGAAGAGATTAAACGCCCGAAAAATTAACTGAAACGCACGTCTCGACGTCTGATAGCACCATCTTCCGGTCGCTCCTCGTTTGAAGGAGCGATGCTACGTCTGCACTCGGATCGACCAGAAATCTGGCGCTATCATCTCGCCGGTGCCGCATTTTAGTTGAATTTCCGAGCGTTCAAGGCCTCGAGCCCCAAGGAATGACCTTCCGAGTACTGGTGTTCCCCGTCCCCAATTCGAGCCCGGTGGCGGGGGTGCCGATCCCAGTTGATATGACGGACCCACGACTGCCACCAACGTTGACAGTACAAAACGAGTATGCGTTATCTGCCGGATGAAATCTTGCCTGTAGAGTACGCGGTGGAGAAGTGGTTATGGGACGTGGGAGAAAGGTCGGAATATGGATATGCATGGCGTTGATGAGCGTCGTCGTTGCTTGTGGGGCCCAGGTACAGGATAAGCGTCAACAAGCACCGATCTACGAGGTCGATGAAGACGTGGAGGTAGCTCTGGTGAGCATCGACATTCCGGAGTGGGTCGAGGTTGGTGTTTCCGGCGAGGATCGTCCCGAGCCGCGGTTGCTCAGCGCGCTTTCCGATGTATTCGACAAAAGTCCCTATCATATCGTCGATCGCATGGGCGAGGGCGTCGAAGTGGTCATTGGGCCAAAAATGCAAGGCGACTCGGAGGTCGTCGATGCGACCGATATAGACGCCAAACAGGCTTTTGTCGCAGAGCCCGTGGCCGATGTGCCGGTCTCGATCGAGGAGCCACTCATTCTCGGCGTTCAGGTTGTGGGTTGGAGTGAATCCGACGACCTGGAGGGAAGATCGGGAACCCGGCGCAGGGCCCACACCGATGTGGTGTATTCATTGTGGAGCCGCGATGGTCAGGAGATCGAAACCCGTCGAGTACGGCTTCAGTTGGTGCCGGGCCAAGAACTGAGTCAGGTGCCGGAGTTGGTCCCCGGGTGGCCCCGTTGGCTGCACACCGCCTGGGAGCACGACGAGAGCTACCGGCCGCAGAGAGCCTCCCACGACGCCGAAGAGCTCTTCGGCAGCGCCGCCGAGCTCAACGCCACCGCCTTTGCCTATCCCTACGGCACGCACGAAGTGCCCTATAGCGCGCCGCTGGTCGACGATAGTGAGTTGGCAGAGGGACTCGATCGGATCGACGACCGAGATTGGGTCGGAGCCTACGAGGCCTTCGCACGGGTCATCGAGGAAGTGGGTGAGAGCGATGGTGCCCATTTTAATATGGGGGTGGTTGCCGAGCTGATCGGGGATGACGCGTTGGCGATCGAGCATTTTCGAAGGGCAAACGAGCTCAACGAACGGGGGATGTACCGGCGACATCTGGAGAGTGTGGAATTGCGCCAGGGGATGCGGGTCAATGTCGGGGAGATGGTATTGGCCGCCGAAGCGGCGCGTCAGGCACAGATCGTCAGCGAGCAAGAGGCTGCCTCAGAAGAGATCGACGATGGAAGTAGCGATGAACCCCACGGCGATGAAGAAGTCGATGGCCAGAGGTTGATTGACGATGACACGCCGGTTCAGTGAGCGAGTGACGTGGTACAAATTCAATGTCAACTCATCACGGGGTTGGTGTTTTTGGTTGCACCGATTTATCTGCGATGACTACCTGGGGATACCCCGTTTGTGGTATGATTTCACTCAAGTTAGTGAATCTTACAAAGCGAAGTAGATTCCATGTGTAACTCTGAGGACTCTCAGGGGCGAGGCACGAAAGTCCATTCATTCAGGGGGCGTCGACAATATCGGTCGATTCGTATTTTACCCTTCAATCTGGATAGTTCATGAAGTCCGATGATCGACTGGTGCAGAAATTTTTGAGCCAATCCAGGCTACAGTGGCTAGTTCCACTTTCGATCATGGATGCCGAGAATCTGGAGGATGTTCGGACAGAGGTATTTGGGCTGGCTCTCAAAATGGTGACCGCCGCCGCGATCGGTTTTGCCGTACTGTATTGGTTTTTGACGAAATCGCTGGTGTTGGTGGGAGGAATGGCCGTCGGCGTATTTGGCCTGATATCGCTGCTGGTCGTCATGCAGTCAAAGCGGTCGGTTGGGTTGTCATGGATCGGTCATTGTACTCTCTTTGTTGGGCTCATCCTGATTGGCTGGATCGCTGTACATACCGGTGGATTACATTCGTCCGGGATCTACTGGATGATCCTTTTACCGGCGACGGCCTATTTGTTTGCGGGATGGCGAGCGGGGTTTTTCTGGGTATTGGCGGGGAGTGTGGCGGTGGGAGGTGTTTTCGCCGCCGATCACCTGGAGCTTTCGCGACAATTGTTGTTGGATGGCGATAGATTGGGCACCCGGTTGATCTCACTGATTCTTCTGATGGGGCTGATCTGGATGGTTTTTCTTCTCGCACAGACCGTGCAGTTCTGGTTGGTCAGACAATTGAGGGAGAAAGAAAATAAATTGCGGCTCGTATTGGATACGGCGCCCAACGGAATCGTCACGGTCGATGAAGAGGGGACGATCAGAGGGATGAATCGGGCCGCCGAAGAGATGTTTGGTCGCACGGAGCAGGCGATGCGAGACCGATCGGTGACGGAGCTAGTTCCCACGCTGAATGTGGAGGCGGAAGGGGGAGCTTTGAGCGTCGAAGGAGATGACAATCCACTTGAGTCGCCTCATCGCGGCCGGCGCGCCGAAGGAGAAGAATTTCCGATCTCACTCTCCACCGGAAACTATCAACGGGGAACGAATAATCGGTGCGTGATGGTATTGCGCGACGATTCGAAGATCCGCGAGATGCATGGCCAAATTATGCGCCTCGATCGCCTCTCAGCGGTGGGGACTCTTGCGACCGGAGTGGCACACGAAATCAATAATCCGCTTTCGTATATCAAGGGCAATCTCGAATATATCCACCGCAGTCTGCGAGATTTGCAAGGCCGAGAAGAGCTCGTGGAATTTGACATCGACGAAGTATTGGATGCGATCTCCGACGGGCAACATGGATTGGAGCGGATCGCGGCAATCGTCGATGATCTGCGGACCTTTTCTCGTGTCGATCGGGATCCATCGCAAGTCATCGATCCCGTAGAGTGTATCGAGTCCTCTTTGAGTGTCGCCGAGAATAAAATCGCTCAACATGCCCGGCTGATCTGCCAATTCGACGACATGCCGCCGGTGCGCGGCGATGCCGGAAGTCTAAGCCAGGTGGTCTTGAATCTATTGCTCAACGCGGTTCAGGCCATTCCCGAAGGCGCAGCGGAGGAGAACGAAATCGAGATCTCCACTGAGATCGAAGATGATCGAGTCGCCATTGTAGTACGCGATACGGGCAAGGGGATCGCACCAGAGGATGTGGAGCGTGTTTTCGACCCCTTCTTTACAACCAAGAAGCCCGATGAGGGCACGGGGTTGGGGTTGAGCATATCACAAAATATCGTCGCTGAAATGGGCGGAAGTATCGACGTTGAAAGCGAACCGGGAAAGGGGACCACGTTTCGGGTTTGGCTGCCGATGGCCGAGTTTAACGACGTCATCGATGAAAGTGAACGGGTGCCCACGGACGAATTGCCGGATATCGACGACGGACGGGTGCTGATCATCGACGATAATCCTCGGGTGTGCATGGCGCTCGAGCGAGTCTTGAGTCGGGCCTTCGAGGTGGAGATCGAAACCGACGCGAAAGTGGGGCTGAATCGGTTACTCGACGGGGAAGATTTTCATGTCATCGTGGTGGACCTGATGATGCCGCAATACACTGGCATGGAGTTTTACGACCGTCTGCTATCGGAGCGAGACTCCTTGTGTGATCGAGTCGTCTTTATCACGGGAGGTATCTTTACCTCGCAGATGCAAGCGTTCGTCGAGGAGCAGCAGCTGCCCGTAGTGCGAAAGCCCTTCGAGTCGACGGAGATCTTCGACTTGCTCGATGGGATCATCAGTGCTCAGCAAGAAGATGAAAAACGAGCTGAATCAGTAGGTTAAAGAAAGTCATGGGTGGCACAGGTGAGCACAATGGCGTCAAAGGAAAACGAGGACTCCTCCAATGTTGAAGGTCACCGGTTGCTGGAGGGTATCTGTGAGTTGGAGAAGGCCGGAATTCGCCGCCAGTTTTTTGGCGGATTGTTTTTGTCGGTGCGATCGGCAAAATTTCTCGCGACACAGCCCTCGTTGTGGCCGGCGGCGATCATGCCGGCCGTGCTCAACTTGGTGATTTTTGTGGCCGTCGCCGTCTTGCTGGTGTTCAGCGCCGGCAACCTGTTGGGGTGGATCTGGGCCCGACCGGAGTTGGCCGCCTGGTATCATGTGGTGTTAATCGGGATTTGGTATGTGGTGTTGACGGTGCTGACCGTCGGCTCGTTGGTGGTCGCCTATTACACGGTACTTCTGGTGGCGGGGGTGGTAGCGAGTCCCTTTCATGACTTCTTGTCACGAAGGAGCGAGAAAAAACTCACCGGTGGTGTGGTCGATGTGGGGGGGCAAGAGTCGAAAACGGCCTCTGCATTTCGCTCGACGGCCTCCAGTCTGGGGCGACTCGCCACCTATTTGGGTTGTCTGGCGGTGTTGCTGCCGTTGCATCTTATCCCGGGGTTTGGGAGTGCCATTTTTACCGGATTGGCGGCTTGTATCAGTGCAATCTTTTTATCCGTGGAGTACTCCGGAGATACTCTGGATCGCTATGGGTTTGGATTGCGAGATAAATTGCGCCGGATACGCCAGCGACTACCGCTGGCGGCGGGTTTTGGCGCCGGAGCAAGCCTGTTGTTATTCATCCCGGTGGTCAATGTGCTGACCGCCCCGATCGCCGTGATTGGCGGCACGGTGTTGGGGCTTGCCATCCGACGCTGGGAGACACCGCCAGCGGTTGTCGAACAAGGCGATCAATAGGCGCAGTGTTCGCCGAGTGCCACCATATCGTCCATGCACGCCGGTCCTTCGCCGCAATCCTCTTCGGCGAAGCATCCCCACATATCGGTCCTGAGATCGACGCAGGTGCCGGGATTGGTGGCGTTGGCCAGATCCAATTCCCACATATTCTCGCAGTCCTCTTCCGTGGAAAATCCGTCGTCGGGGTTGCATACGTCGATATAATTCGAACAGGCATTGACGAAATCACTTTGGTCGACCCTGGGAGTATCTGATCCGGAGGGAGCGTCGCTCTGCATATCTTCGGGTTTGCAAGCGTCGTTGGCGGCGGCTACCTCGTCGACACAGACCAACTCGTCAGGTTCCGGGCAGGGGGTCAGGCATTCCCATTGGACGAGTCGGGCGTCGATGCAGGCTTCGGGATTGCTGACGTTTTCGAGATGAAAATCCAGATCTTCCTGACAACTCTGACGAAATGCCGGATTGTCTTCCTGTCCTTCGGCGGCAACGCATTGGCCTTGCCAGTCGGCGCATGTGTCGACGAAGTCCTCCAATTTATCTTCCGAAACCGATGTGTCGCCGGAATTGCCGTCCGAGTCGTCGTCGCCACAGGCCCAGAGGCCCATCGTTGTGGCGAATAGAACACAGATCAGTATCGACGTTCGACTGGTATAACTCATTGCTTGCTCTCTTGTTGCTCTGGATGGTTATGGTCGCCCACATGAAGTGTGAGCTGGTTGGAGATATGCTACCACCAAAACTCTGATGGTACGCTGGTACAGAACTCTATTGTGCCGATCTGGAGATGAAGAGGCAATATTTTTCAAGTCTGAGATGACGCTGCTGGAATTCGATGCTGTCGATCCGGAGGCCGGGGTTGTGGTATAGGCACATCGGTGCGATTTGTGTACGTAGAGTCACTAGAGTCTAGTCAAGGAAGGAAGACCGATGTGGAAGGAGAGTTTTCGGATATTGATATTTATGGGGCTTGTGATCGGGCTCGTCATCGCCTGCGGGGATGACGAGAATGGCGATGACGGCGGTGATCAGACGAGTATGGAGTGGTCCGTCGATCCCGAGATGCTGATCAGTGATATGAGCGACGACGAGGTGCAAGACTATTGCGACGACGTGGAAGCATTTTTGGAGGCTGATGGCTACAATGCTGCCTATGACCAGTGGGAATGCAACCTCGCCGGGAGTTACGCGGCCGACTTTAGTCAGTCCGATCCCGTAGATGCCTGTGAGATTGCATATAATAGTTGCATGGATGACCAGGAGGAGCCCCATCAGGCGGAATGCTGGATTACCGATATCGATCGGACTCAATGCGAGGCTACGGCGGAGCAAATGCAGAGTTGCCGCGCAGAAAATAGCCGAGATTTTCAAACGGATGTCGAGGCCTTTTCGTGCAGCGAGGTCGAAGACGATGACGAGGGATCGGGAGCGCAGGAAGACCTCGGCCCGGCATGCGCGGCGGCCTTCTCGGACTGTACATCACTTATTTTCTAATGGCGTAACCAAGAGCTCCACCACGGATGACGGGGCCTTATAATACGGGCGAATCGATGGACGATATTCATCTTCGGTGGAGGCATACGGCGCTGATAACGGGATGGGCGGCCGTGATATTGGGTCTGGGGCATGTGGCGTGTAGTGGCGATGCCCCGGAGCGCATCGATGTGGGAGTAGGGGACGAGGGAGCAGAAGTCGACGCAGATGTTGGCACGTCCAACAACACCGATCTCATCGGCGATACCAAGGGGGACTATCTCGATGTCGAGGATGTCTCGGTCATGGCAGACGTCAATGCATCCTCTGAACCCGATGATGCTGGCGATTCCGATGTGTCAGGTGATGTATCGCCGGATGTGGGTCCGGAGCAGGAAGCGGGTTTTCCCTTCGATTGGTATTGCTACGAAGCGGTCGATGGACAGGTGAGTTTCGACTTCGAGATCGCTACTTCCACTTCGTCGTATACGGTGATCCCCTTTTCACTGGATGAGCAGGGATGGATCGATCCGCAGAAGATCGCCACCCCTTCAGGGGCGACGATCGATTTTTACGGCGATAATTTCTTTCAGCTCTATGGTCTGGAATACCCGGAAATTCAGTGGATCAACGCCATTACGATTCCGGCAGCGCCGAAATTTGAGGATCAACTCGAAAGTGGCAATCACACCATGGAGGTGCACACAGAGGTGGACGAGGTCTGCTACTACCTCATCGAGACCTCCGGGATGGCGACGGAGATCGATTTCAATATCTATTTCGTCGGTCTCGACGATATCGGATTGAACGCCCAGACGGCGGAGACCCACGACGATTTTCAATCCGTGTTGTCCTCCTTTGAACAGATGTACGAGCAGGTCGGACTGTCGCTGGGGGAGATCCGCTATGTGGAGCTGGCCCAACCGGTGGTCGACGCCTACCGGGTCATTCACGACGAGTGGGATATCTACGAACTCCTCGCTCATTCGACGTATCCCGGCGCCGATGTAGACAGCGCGCTCAGCGTCAACCTCTTCATCACGGAGCGATTCGTCTACGAGCCGGTGGGCCTGTCGATGGGGATTCCCGGCATACCGGGGTACCACGCATCATTGGTGAGCGGCGTTGCGTTGACCGGCGAATATATCGGCGACAACCCGGACGACAACCTATTTACCGCTGTAGCCATGGCCCACGAGGTGGGTCATTTTTTGGGGCTGTTTCACACCAGTGAGGCCGACGGTCAAAGCCATGACAACCTCGACGATACGCCGGAGTGTTATGATTTCGATCAGATCTGGGATTGCCCGGATGGCCAAAACGTGATGTTCCCCTTTATCCACTATGACACAACGGAGCTGAGCAGCGATCAGGGTTCGGTTCTGCACGTCAATCCGCTCACGAAATAATGATGTAGCATACCCGGCATGTGATGCAGGGCGGATATTATTTGATAATGATTTCGAGGCGGGGACCGGTCTCGAGGGTGACGACGCCGCTTTCGGCGATGTGCATATCGCCGTCGACGGTGTAGCTGATGGGCTCGGAGGAGCGGAAGACGGCGCGATCGGCGACGGCGGAGGGGAATTTGTCCTCGTCGACGGGGAGACCGAGGCGAAGCCTCGGAAAGGCAACAGCGACGCCGATGGCCCCGGCGGTGACGCCGAGCATATGAAAGGTCTGTTCTTGTTCCTGGCATCGGATAAAGGGGCGAAAACCAAGCCCGATCTGATCGACCGTCGATGCCAATACAGCGGTATAATCGCGCTCCGGCCACACCAGATCTCCCATGTCGACACTGGCGTTGAAGGGGCGAAATAGTTGGTCCGTGATCTCCCCGCCGCCAACGGGGAGGGTGGCCATTCCCTTGGCGAGCAGGAGGGCCGCCGTCGTGGGGCTGGGATTGCCCGTTCCGTAGTACAGCTCCAGAAAATTGGCGACGATTCCATTTCCGAAGATAAACCCGTAGCGGGTACCCTTTTCGTCGGTGACCTTGATGATGTCCCGTGTGGTCGTCTCGAAGGGGCGGTCGGTGTAATACTTTTCGACGAGATTGGCGAGAAGCCGCGGTGGTTTTCCCCGGATGCCAATTCCGTTGGAGACGGTATTCATCGTCCCGCCCCGCAACAGCGCGATCCGCGGCAGCGGATCGTCGCCGTAGATCTCGATAAAGGTGGTCAGCGTGACGTGATTGGTCCCATCGCCGCCGTTGAGGGCCAGGATATCGATATCGCTGTCTTTGAATTGACGGGCCACCTCTTCGATATCTTCGATCCGATTGGTCAACTCGTAAGTGTCGTGTTGACCGAGCATATAGCCCAGGCGGCGCATTCGCTCGGGGTTGCGTCGATTTCGACGGCTGTGGGGATTGGTGATGATTCCAATGCCGGGCATGAGATTCCTCGTACTACGTGATTGCGAAGACAAAATCGATGCGCAGGATAAGGGGTGGGATGGGTGGGAGCAACCGGTGGGATATACGGCTGCGTGATCGATTCCGATTCCGGTCTCAACTCCGGTTGCACAATTCCGATCCCCATCTCGCCTCCGACTCCGATCCCGTGATCGGTCTTGAGTCCGACCCCCAAGTCTTCGGAAGCACCTATCGAGTCTCGACGACCATCAAACGGGGGCCGATGAGGCGATGGTCGACGCGGCGTCCGGCCAGTGTTTGGAGGCCCTCAATTCTGCGGGCGATGTCATCGCCGTCGAAACCATCGCAGATGTTCGAGGCCTCCTTTACCACCGGGTCGTGGATCGGTGACAGGGGACGAATGGTCCTTTTTATTCCCCGGACGGCGCCGAGGAGGGTCTGTTCGGTGCGCAGGGCCAATTCCGGTGCCGATTTGGCGGGACCGACCTGCAGTTGAGCCTCCTGGAGAACGGCAAGTATATTGGGAAGAGAGGGGGCGCATAGATTATTGAGCAGCCGCTTTGCCCGGTGATCGATCAAGGGCGGATCGTCAAAGCTGGTGCGGAGCGCTTCGGTATGGAAGAGCTCGATAAGGCACTCCACGACCTGATCGATGTCGTTGCACACGACGCCAAATTGATCGGGCAAAAACAAGATTCTCTGGGGATCGTCGATGGGGCGAAAATTGATATTCGGAGCCGCGCCGAGGTGGGCTTTGAGTCCGGCGACACACCCGCTGTGGATGACGCATCGGCTGGCCAAGATCCAGGGAGCAGCCGGGCCCTTATCGAGGACATGTACCGAGGATAGCCCCTGGAATACGAGGTGATAAAATTCGGGATCCTCACCGTTTTGAGGGCGCACTACAATCGGGAGATCGGGGAAGACGATGTGGAGTCGGTGGATGAGGCGCACAAAGTAGCTCAACGTCTCGTTTTCGTGAGCCCATTGATGGATGTCGCGGTATCGATCGGCGAGTCGGGGATGGTGCGTATTGCCGATATTAAATCCACCATTCGCCCGGGCGAGATCGGTATTGACGAGTAGGAAGTCGCCGAATTGAGCGCGCAAACGATTGACGTGGTCGTTGTAATAGGGACGCCAACGTCGGCGATACAGATCGAGCCGGGGATGGCCGGTGGTGCGGATATTGTCGCGGCATGGAGGGTTGAGTTCGCGGTAGAAGTCCCGCTGAAAGTGCCCGCAGGTGCAGATATAGTCTCGGGCGTCGAGTTGACGGGGGTCGAGGCGCTCGCGCAACTGGGCCCGCCATCGGCGCTCACCACCGGGGTACACCGCGCCCTGGCTGTCGAAGTGGACAAAGATGAAATTGCGTTGCTTCAAAAAATGATAGTCGTCGAGTTCGCTGCCGGAGCGACTGTGGAGGGGCCGGGTTCCCAGATAGACCCCTCCTTTGATTCGCCGGGCCAGATGCATCAGAGAGTCATGGGTACCGACGTAGACCCGGTTGTGCGGTTCGGCGGCCAAGACCGCCAGGGCCAGTCGGGTGTCCAGGGCGCTGCCGACGTCGTCGACGGACAGCAAAAGATGACGGGGAGCGCTCATTGAGACCTCATCACTCATTTGAACCTCATCGATGAGCCCGATGGACCGGAAAAGTCGGATTGATCGGAGGTGCGGACCATTTGCTGGAATTGAGCATTATTGGCCAGCAAGTCGTCATAGGTGCCGACGTCGACCAGATGTCCGTTGGATAAAAAGAAGAGGCGGTCACAGTGGCGCACCGTGGACAGGCGGTGGGCAATGATGACCAGGGTCATGCGACCGGCGAGGCGTTGAATGGAGGCGTTGATCTGGCGTTCGGTGGCGTTGTCCAGGGCGCTGGTCGCCTCGTCGAGCACCAGGAGATCGGGGCGTCGCACCAGGGCGCGAGCGATCCCCAGGCGCTGGCGCTGGCCCCCGGAGATCCG
>SKPJ01000091.1 GCA_007119595.1 Myxococcales bacterium | reverse complement strand
ATGACGACGTCGTCAGTGCCGATAGACCTCGTAAAAACGGTTCCAAACCACTCCGCCACGTCGGGGTCCAACAGCACCTCTTCGGGCCGCATCAGCCACCAATTTCCGTCGCCGCGGCGCTGCACCACCATCAACTCCGGGGTCTGCGCATCGGAGGGTCCCATGATCTCGATGCGCTCCAGATCGGAGATGGCCTCCAACTCGAAGGACGGTTCCACCGCCGGGGAGTCGGCGCGCAGAAAAAAATACACCCCTGCCACCAGGACCAATAATCCCAGGGTGATCGTCGTCGCCTTATTCACCTACAAGCTCCTGCAGCTCTCTTTTGCGCCGGACTCTCCGGGCAAACATAAAAATGGCGATGCACAAAAAGAATGCCGGCACCAGAATAATATTGATGATCTGAATCGATTGTCGGGCGTCGGGAGGAATGTCGGCGACAAGTGGCGGCATCGCTTTGGAGCGAATTCCGGCCAACTCATGGTCGGTGGCGAGCCACTCCACGGAATTGACGAAGAACTGCAGCCCCAATCCGCTCAATTGCCCGTCATAACCGATCTCCGGATAGGGTCCGATAAATTCACCACTTCCGACGATGAGCACCCGCGAGGGCTGTCGCTCTTGCGGGGCCACGGCATGATCTGAAAAATAGGCGGGCAATTCCCCTTCCAGTGCCGCCGCAATCACGTGGGAGCCCTGCTCTTCGCCGGAAAATTGGTGTTGCAGCTCCTGGTGGACGACCCGCGCCGGCGGAGCGGGCAGTCGCACCGCGCTATCATCGGTGCGCAACACCTCGTAGAGATCGGCGTCTGCCGGCACGGCGGTGATGTCGATATCGATGGTCGCCGGAAGGGGAATGACCAGAGTTGAAAAGTGGCGCATCGGTGCTAACTCATGGGCCATATCGCTGATCGGAAAGAGGGCTGGATGGCTCACCGGAATCATCCCCTGCTCGGTGGGCACCGCGCCATAGGCCATCGCTTGCTCGCGATCGATGACGGCGTCCGATCCAAAACGCAGGCCCATGGCGCCAAAAAAGTCGATCAGATCGGACTGCAGCGCACTTCGCATGGCACCGATCTGCTGGTTGGGCGGGGCGTTTCGATTGTGTTCCATCGCCCGCCGACGGCTATCCTCATCGACGACGCCCCCACTTTGAAACCAGCCCACATTTCCGCCGCGCTGGACGAATTGGTCGATCGCCAACAGGGCCTCCTCGCCCAGATCGCCCTCGATATTCAACACCACGAGCGCTGCATAATCGTCGGAGAGGCCCCCTTCCTGGCCGGCTTCCACGGCGTCGACCTGTATCAATTCACCGTAGAGCTGCTCGAAATAGGTCTGCATCGAGCGCACGAAGCGCGGGTCGTCACCGGGCCCACCGGCGCCGGCCAATAGGGCGACCCGCTGCGGGGAGGGATCGACCAGATTCAGCAGGGCTCGGCTGAATTCGTATTCGTAGCTGTCGAGTTCGGGGCGACCCGAGGACTGCAAATTGGTGATCACCTCCACCCGATCGCCCTGCACGAAGGCGATGCCCTTGTACACCGCCCGGTAGGAACTCTCCGTATCGGTGCGCTGACCGATGGTGACCGGTTCGATACCGTAGCCGCTGGCGAGCTCCTCGAGCTCTTCATCGCCCTGCGGCGAGATGATGCGATAGTCGAGCATCCCATCGCTGGCCGCCCGATACTCCATCAAGAGCTCGTCGACCTGGCGATCCAGCATATGATAGGGCGGGGGCATATTGGGCGAGATAAAGGCCCGAACCTCGATGGGCTCCTCCAGCTCATCGACGGCTTGTTCACTGACCGGGCTCAGGGTGTAGATCTGGTTGTCCGTCAGGTCGATTCGCCAGTGAACCTGACTGAAGATGGCGTTGATAAAAATCGCGATCACCACCACGGCGATGCCGATCACCACTGCATTCGCCCCGCCGACGAAGCGGCGCCGCAGTTTTATTGACTCATCGCCTTTCACCATCGACGGGCTCCGATGCTCAAGGTAGCGACGACCAGGCTGACGCCGATGATCGACAGGTAGTAGACGATATTTCGCACATCGACGACGCCGCGAGCGATATGCTGAAAATGATGGCTGGTGGAGGCGTATTCAGCGATATAAGCCGCTGTTCCCGTCGGCTGTCCCACCAGTTGATCGATGAGATATAAAAAGAAGCAGATCGAAAAGGCGATCAAAATCGCCACCACCTGATCGCGGGTCCAACTCGACGCCATGACCCCGATGGCCGTATAGGCGGCCCCCAATAACATCAGTCCCGCATACCCCGACCAGGTTGCGCCCCAATCCAGATTGCCGAGCAACGAAAGGGTGTAGGGATAGGGCAGGGTGACCGTGAAGATCACGGCCAGCAACACCAGCGCCGCCGCGAATTTTCCGACGATGATCTGCGCGTTGGATATGGGCATGGTCATCAACAGCTCCAGCGTTCCGGAGCGCTTTTCATCGGCGACCAATCCCATGGTGATCGCCGGGACGAAAAAAGCCAAAAACAAGGGCGCCTGATCGAAAAAGCCCCGCAGCGACAAAACGCTGACTTCGTCGAAAAAAGATATCCAAAATAAGGAGCCCGTGATGACCAAAAACAAAACGGCCACCACGTAGGCCACCACGGAGTTGAAATAGCTCCCCAACTCGCGCTTCATGACAAAAAATATCTTCTTCATGCCGAGACCTCCCCGGCGTCGGCTGTCGGTTTTTCGCTTTTCTCCTCTTCCTCTTCCTCTTCCGACTCCGTCGGCGGTGGATCTTCATCTCCACTCTTCGCGTCGCCGTCCTCATCCCCTTTCTGGCGATTTGTATGAGCCCGAAAGATATCCTCCAGTGTCGGTTGTACGGCCTGAAGTCTTTTTAGCGCCAGCGGATCATTGGATTGGCTTTCGATGACGGAGCGGCGGATTTGAGAATCATCGCCCTCGAGCCGGAAGGTCCGTTCTCCCGACCGCCCGTCGACGTCGACGACCCGCTCGACGCCCGCCAATTGCTCGAGTTTTCGGCGAATCCGGTCCGTGTCTTCGCGTTGCTCTTTTTCGCCTTCATATTCACACTCATAGGAGACGATGACGCCCGGTGTGGCCTCAGCGATCTGCTGCTCCAACTCCTGCAGGGTTCCATCGGCGACGAGCCGCCCCTCGTCGATGATAATGATCCGATCGCAGACGGCGGTCACCTCCTGGAGAATATGCGTCGAAAAGATGATCGTCTTCTCCCGGCCGATGGCGGTGATGACATCGCGTATCTCTGCGATCTGGTTGGGATCGAGCCCCGTCGTCGGCTCATCGAGGATGATCACCTCCGGCTCGTGGATGATGGCTTGCGCGAGACCAACGCGCTGGCGATAGCCCTTCGACAACTCGTTGATCGTCTTTCCCAGGACCCCGCTTATCCCGGTGCGCCCGGCGACCTCCCGGACCCGGTCATCGCGCCGTTTGGATTCCACGTCCTGCACACTGGCGATAAAATGGAGATAATCGTAGACCAGCATCTCTTCGTAGAGCGGAACATTCTCCGGCAGGTAGCCAATTCGCCTGCGCACTTCTTCTGACTGCTCGCGCACATCAAAGCCAGCCACCGTCGCCTCGCCATCGGTGGCAGCCATAAAACAGGTCAAGATCTTCATCGTCGTCGTCTTCCCCGCCCCATTGGGCCCCAGAAAACCGACGATTTCACCGGCACCGACGCGAAAATCGATCCCCTTCAAGGCCTCGAAACTTCCGTAATGCTTCGTCAGTCCCTCGACGACGATCGTTTCGCCTTGTACTTCCCGTGTCATCGTTTCCATACCGCTTGCAATGGCCATTTCAGCGTTTGCCACTTCATCGCCCCATAAACTACGCGGGGTCTACCGTTGACCACAAGCAGATCTCGATCGGAGGTGATTCAGACTCGGGCTCGGACTCGGTTCTCGGGCATCGGTTCTCGGGCTCGGGCTCGGGCTCGGGCTCGGGCTCGGGCTCGGACTCGGGCTCGGGCTCGGGCTCGGGCTCGGACTCGGTTCTCGGACTCGGTTCTCGGACTCGGTTCTCGGGCTCGGTTCTCGGGCTCGGTTCTCGGACTCGGTTCTCGGGCTCGGTTCTCGGGCTTAGAGCTCTGAGCAACCGAAGACATCGTCTACACTTTTTCGTCATCTGCTAGAGCCGGTTTGTGCACCGATACCGGTTTGCGCAGTGCGGTGACTCCGAGCACGAGCTTCAAGGACGAGTTTCCGAGCACGAGTTTCGAGGACGAGCTTCGAGTACCGAGCACGAGTTTCGAGGACGAGCTTCGAGGACCGAGCACGAGTTTCGAGGACGAGCTTCGAGTACCGAGCACGAGTTTCGAGGACGAGCTTCGAGTACCGAGCACGAGTTT
>SKPJ01000190.1 GCA_007119595.1 Myxococcales bacterium | reverse complement strand
GGTATTCATATACAAAATGCGCGTCGTCCCGCCACCGCTCAACGTCACCTTTCCCCCACCGTCGATCACCACCTCCTCGCTGGCGTCGTTGTAGACCATCGCCGGTCGGTCCAGCGTGATCCGAACCGGCTCCGGACCGCAATCGAAGGTGATCACACTGCCGCCGGCGACGGCATCGATGAAGGCGTCGGCCGTACAACTCTCGGGCGTCCCCTCGCCCACCACCGTCGTCGGCTCGCTCACATCTGCCAGCCCGGCACTGGCCGGCACCTCACAGCGCGGTTCGTTACCCGCCCGGGGCCCGTCGTCTTCATCCACGTAGGGATTCGGAACGTCCACGGTCTCCTCGTCGCCACAGCCCCATATCGTAGCGGCGCCGACGAGTGCCAGGATTGCGAAAATACGAGCGTTCATACGGTGTTCCCAGTTTCAAATGGACATAGAATCGCCAACCTCTCAATTCATCTTCCCGCAAACCCTACCGACACCGAACCATCGATCGAGATCAATCCGGCCTCCCGCAGTTGCGCGTGCTTGTAGTCCACGCGCAGCCGGAGCGAAGCGCAGGCATCTGTAACCCCGGGAGATGGGGTGTAGTCAGCCCCAAGCCCGGGGATCGTAGGTGGCACCAACGACGACGCCCGATGACGCCGGGGCGAACGACCTCCGGAGGCCCGATGACGCCGATCAATCGACCACCAGAGATCCGATGACGCCGGGGCGATCGACCACCGGAGGTCCGATGACCGGTGATCCCCGGCCTCGGTGCAAACGGCGCACCATCGCCCAGGGCTATAGATGCCCCGCAAAAAACGCGGGGCGGCGCGGGGACAGCAAGCACGCGCAACGACTAACAACGGCAATCAACCTCGAAAGCTCAGATCGACCCATCGATCGAGATCAATCCGGCCTCCCGCAGTTGCGCGTGCTTGTAGTCCACGCGCAGCCGGAGCGAAGCGCAGGCATCTGTAACCCCGGGAGATGGGGCGTAGTCAGCCCCAAGCCCGGGGATCGTAGGTGGCACCAACGACGACGCCCGATGACCCCGGGGCGAACGACCACTGCAGGCCCGATGACGCCAACCATCGATCTACGGAGATCCAATGACCGGTGATCCCCGCCAACCGACCACCGCCAGCCGTCCTGGAGCCGATGTCATCCCCCGGCACCGGGCCGAACGAAGTGAGAAACCGGGGCTGACATCGCAACGCCGTGAGCCATCGATATTCTCGGATTGGCTACAATGCAGCCCCCTCACGGCAGTTGATGGGGCAACAGCTTCGCACTGTGGACGACGCTCAATACTTCCACATGCGATTGCCTGACCCGATAAATAATTCGGTAGGGAGCGACGACGATTTCCCTGATGATTTCCTCTTGATATTCGGGCACAATTCGTCCCGAGTGAGGAAAGGTCCCGATATGTCTTGCTCGGGTGAGCAGATTCTCGATCAATTGCTGCGCCTGATCTCTCGAGCCACTCGTCTGTGCTACGTACTCGAAAATCGCCGCCAGTTCATCCTCTGCCGGTTCCGTCCACAGAACGGTCATTCGTCGATTCCCAAACGTCGGCGAACTTCTTGCTCCGTCCGAAGTCGCCCTTCGTCTGCTGCTCGAATACCCTTTTCGATGGAGTGTCGGACGTAGATTTTGTACGCCAATTCATCCCACGTGACATCGTCAGGAAGGTTGTCGATCAGCTCTTGTGCTTGCTTTTTTGCGCTGCCCATCTCGGACCTCGGCGAAGTGAGATTACCTTACGAGTATAGTCGCCGGTCGATAGATCAACAATTCACGGCCCGACACAAACACACCGCCAGCCGTCCTGGAGCCGATGTCATCCCCCGGCACCGGGCCGAACGAAGTGAGAAACCGGGGCTGACCGCGGGTCGTAGATGGTACCAACGACGACGCCCGATGACGCCGATTGCCTACCACTGAAGGAAGGGCCGTTGATTGCCATCGGAGTCGGTGTCGATTGTCCAGACGTCGTCGAAATCCCACCCATCAAAATTTGTCGAGTCGCCAAAGTCACTGGTTTCCAATCCCTCAATGCCCTCGTCGTCACCACCGCCGACGCCGGTGTCGACGATGTCGACATTCCAATAACTGGCCTCCACACGATCGTCGTCGTGTCGACCGATGAGACCGCCCAAGGGTTCGTCGCCCGCGACGGCGCCGATGGCGTAAGTGTTGGACACCGAGCTTCCGAGCAAAATCAGCCCCGCCAATCCACCCACGCGGTCCGCGGCGCTGACATCACCGGTGGCATAACTATCGATGATCTCCGCGTCGTCAGCTCCGAACTCATAATTCACAGTAGAACCGGCGAGCCCACCGGCGACCTCGACGGCCTCCACGGCCCCGGCGGCATAAGAGCGCTCGACGACTCCCGAGATCAGAAGCCCCACCAATCCGCCGACAACCCGGGCGTTGCCGCCCACATCGCCCAGGGCTCGCGACTGCACGATGATTCCATCATTGTAACCGACGAGCCCCCCGCCGTACTCACCCTCCGTCGCACCAGGTTGGATATCTTCGGAATCTGCGTCGATCTCTACTGAGACGTCGGTACTGCTATCAATGACCTCTCCCTGACTCGATCCCACCAATCCCCCGACCATATGTTTTCCCCTGACGGTGCCGCCGTCGACGATGATTGCCGAGAGTTCGCCCGCGGAACTGCCGGCGAGCGCTCCCACCTGGGCATCGCCAGTGATGTCGACGTCGGTGAGCGTCAGATCAAAGATCCTCCCCGAAGTCCGGATGTGACTGAATAGACCGACTCGATCTTTGCTCTCGTTCACCGAGAGGGCCTCGATGGTAAAGCCATCACCGTTAAAACTACCTTCAAAGCCGTCACTGATACCGTCGCCCAGCATATTGATAGGTCCTACGGAGGACAGATCGAGATCACTGCGAAGGACAAAGAAATCCTGCATATTATTGGCCACACTCAACAGGTGGTCGACGGTGCAGATTCGATAGGGATCGGCTTCAGTACCATCGCCGCCTCCGAAGGGTTCTCCATCATCGTCACAGGGCTCTACACAATTTCCGTTGGCGCAGACCAGATCTGCAGCGCACTCATTGCCACAGCTTCCGCAATGGTTGGGGTCGTTGTCCTCGATGGACTCCCCGCCGCAGGTGACATCGCACTGGCCGCCCTGACACTGCGCGACAGCACCGTCGACGTCGGTGGTGCATAACTCGCCACAACCACCGCAGTGCTCCGGATCCTCTTCGGTGTCCACGCACTTCTGATCACAGGCGATCAGGCCATTGTCGCACGACAACTCGCATACGCCGTCATCACAATATTTGTCGTCGCCGCACTTATTGCCGCAACCATTGCAGTGTTCGGAATTACTCAAGGGATCGACGCACCCTCCGTCACAGAAGATCTCGTCTCCTGAGCATTCACTGGTGGCATCGGGCTCGGCCCCCGCATCGGCGTCGGTTCCGGCGTCCAGCTCAGTCCCCACGTCGGCGTCGGGCTCTACCGCCACATCGGCGTCAGTTCCGGCGTCCAGCTCAGTCCCCACGTCGGCGTCGGTTCCCGCGTCCAGCTCGCTCCCCGCATCGGCGTCGGTTCCCGCGTCCAGATCGGCATCGGACGCAACCGCCACATCGGCGTCGAACTCAGTCCCCGCGTCGGCGTCGGTTCCGGCGTCCATCTCACCACTGTGAGGCGGTTCTACACTGTCCAAATCGCCAAAAATGCCGTCGCAACCTACGCCAATAAATAGCCACAGGAGAACACAGCCCAATAGAACTGATCGTCGATACATCCCCGGCGAGGCCAAAATATGTCCCTGGTCGTAGATATTGCGCATTTCACAACCTTTTCACCGGTCTAAGCGATTATGGTTCCGAAGGTATGTCGAAGATCGAGGTGATAGACGACCCTCCCCGAGATATGAGGTGGTCGGATTCATGGCACCATATCGAAGAGAAACCCACCAGAGCAATAAAATAGGACCATCACCTACGGCGATTCGAGCCCGAAAATCTTGCTCAATCGACCACCGGAGATCCGATGACCGGTGATCCCCGGCCCAAAACAAACCGAATACCGACCCCCCCCTGGAGCCGATGTCATCCCCCGGCACCGGACCGAACGAAGTGAGGAACTAGGGCTCTGGGATGATACAATCGGCGAGTCTGAAGGATCTTTGTCTGAAATGTTAATCGTGTTAATATTGTTAAGTGCATCCAGGGCGCGCCAACTAGTTATACGCTCGGAAATTTAACTAGTCCTGCTTGTTCATTTTTCGCACGAGCAGCTCGCAGAGTGCAGATGCGGGAGGTCAAGGAAATGGACCGAAGAAGATGCACGAGACATCGTCGAGTGTCCATTGACGCCGAGATCGCGTAT
>SKPJ01000497.1 GCA_007119595.1 Myxococcales bacterium | reverse complement strand
CGAACGGGGGCCATTGGCCCTCGGCGCCTCATTTTGAATCTCAAACCCAGAGCCACATGAGCAAGCGACCTATCGATCAGACGCAGTTGCGTAATTTTTCCATTATCGCTCATATCGATCACGGCAAGTCGACGCTTGCCGATCGTATTCTCGACGTCACCGAAGCGGTGGCGGCGCGCGATAAGAAGGAACAATTTCTGGACAATATGGATCTCGAACGGGAGCGAGGCATTACGATCAAGGCCCAGACGGTGCGCCTTAAATATACCTCGCGCGATGGCGACGATTATATCTTCAACCTCATCGATACGCCGGGCCACGTCGATTTCAATTACGAGGTCTCGCGCAGTCTGGCCTGTTGCGAGGGAGCTGTGTTGGTGGTGGATGCAGCGCAGGGAGTGGAGGCGCAGACGGTGGCCAATGTATATCTGGCCGTCGACAACGATCTGGAGATAGTGCCGGTACTGAACAAAATCGATCTGCCCTCCGCCGACACCGATCGAGTATGTAAAGAGATCGAGGATGTGATCGGCCTCGATACCTCGGATGCGATCATGGCCAGCGCGAAAAATGGGGAGGGCATCGAGGATATCTTGGAGGCCGTGGTTCATCTGGTGCCGCCGCCTCAGGGAGAGGCCGAAAAGCCGCTCAAGGCGCTGGTCTTCGATAGTTGGTTTGATCCCTACCGGGGGGTCATCAATATGGTCCGGGTCATCGATGGAGAACTGCACCCCGGGATGAAAGTGCAGTGGATGGCCTCGGAGGCGACGGGGGAAGTCGAAGAGGTCGGTGTATTTTCGCCGGGACCGCAACCGGTGGATCGCTTGGGCCCCGGTGAGGTCGGGTTTTTGATCTCCATGATCAAAGACGTCAATCTGGCGCGTGTTGGAGATACGATCACCGGCGTCGATCAGCCGGCCGATGAGCCACTGCCGGGATTTAAGGACGCAAAACCGATGGTGTTTTGTGGGTTTTATCCCACCGATTCCGACGACTACGAGGCCCTTCGCGATGCCCTGGACAAGCTGGTGCTCAATGATGCCTCGATCACCTATGAACCGGAGACCAGTCAGGCCCTTGGTTTTGGATTTCGCTGTGGGTTTTTGGGGCTGCTGCACATGGAGATCATTCAGGAACGGTTGGAGCGAGAATTCGACCTGGAGCTGATTACGACGGCGCCGTCCGTGGTCTACGAGGTGGTCTCCCTGGAGGATGGGGACGACGAAGCCCAGACGGTGGAGGTGGAAAACCCGAGTCATCTTCCGGAACAGCATTTGATCGAGGAGATCCGCGAACCATATATTTTGGCCACCATCCACGTGCCCCCCGATCATGTCGGTCCGGTCATCAAGTTATGTGAGGAGCGCCGGGGAACCCAAAAGGATCTGCGCTACTCGGGGGCCAACCGCATCATCTTGACATACGAGATTCCGATGAATGAGGTGATGTTTGATTTTTACGACCGCCTCAAATCGGTGTCCCGGGGATATGCAAGCTTCGAATATGAGGTGATCGGACACCGACAGGGGGATCTCGTCAAATTGGATATGCTGGTCAACGGCGATCCCATCGACGCCCTGAGCATCATCGTCCACCGCGACTTTGCCTATGAACGAGGTCGTGCGCTGGCCAAAAAACTAAAAGAGGTCATCCCGCGTCAGATGTTTGAGGTGGCGCTGCAGGCGGCGATCGGTAATCGTGTAATCGCCCGCGAGACGGTCCGTGCGTTTCGCAAAAATGTCACCGCCAAATGCTACGGGGGTGACGTGAGTCGTAAGAGAAAGCTGTTGGAACGCCAAAAGGAAGGCAAAAAACGCATGAAGCAGGTCGGCAGTGTCGACATTCCGCAGGAGGCTTTTTTGGCGGTGCTTCGACTGGACGAGGAATGATAGAATCGTCCGGTATCTTCGAGGCGAGCTCGAGTGGTGTGCATTTGATGAATGCGCCCCTTCGAAGCGGTTTGAGGGAGAACGCAAGTGAGTGAAGAAAGGGATAGCCAAGAGGGGTATTTGGAGTCGGCCCGTGAATTGGTCGACCAGACCCAGCTTCGGCTGGACCGGGCGCGCAAGATCGGCGATGAGGCGCGATATCGAATCCAGGAGGAACTCAATGCCTTGCGCCAGGGCATCGAGCGCGATGACGAGGAATATGTCCAGGAGGTCTCGGAGACCATTTCCGATCTTGCGGAGGAACATCTAAAGGGCGTTTCCGTCAAGCCGGTATGGCGCGAATATGCGGAGACCATCGGGTTGGCGATATTGTGCGCTCTGATTTTACGGGCCTTCTTTTTTGAAGCCTTTAAGATCCCGAGCGGTAGTATGGAGCCCACTCTGATCAGCGGGGACCATCTCTTTGTCAACAAGTTGCGCTACGGGGTTCGGGTGCCGTTTACGACTCAGTTCGTAGCTCGATTTGCCGAACCAGATCACGGGGAGGTGGTCGTATTTCGCTTTCCCTCCGAGGAGGCTCGCGACTACGTCGAGAGGCAACGCGCCGATGCGCTGGCCAATGGCGAGCAGCGCGCGGAGTGTATTTTGAGCTTCGACGAAAAGGATTTCATTAAGCGGATCATCGGGCTGCCCGGTGATGTCGTGGAGGGCAAGGATTCCAGACTTTACGTCAATGGCGAACCCCTGCAACGCACACCCATTCACCGGGCCCCGGCGCCGGAGCGAAGCGGTCAAACGGCCTATTACTACACCGAGACCATCGGTGAGCGTTCCTACAGAATTCGGGAGGACAATCCGCCGGGATACGCAGATGAGGGCGATTTTGGGCCCATCGAGGTTCAAGAGGATCACTTTTTTGCGGTTGGTGACAATCGCGACAATTCTGCTGACAGTCGCTGTTGGGGACAGGTCCCGAAGGATTATATCAAGGGACGAGCCATGATCATCTGGCTGTCTATCGAAGATGGACGCACCGGGGAGGCCGGATTGCGATGGGATCGATTTGGCATGCAAGTACGGTGATGGTCCCACCGAATGTGTGTTAGCGCTTCGAGCTGGGTATCAGTGTTGGTGGAATACAAACGGAAACCGGGAGATACAGATGCATCTGATTGGGTTGCGAACGATGAGCGGGGAGCAGATGGTTCGACTCCTCGATGCCGCCGGAGAATATCTGGGGGACCATGGAGAGGTGACGACGCCAGCAGAGCGCCGAGAGTTGCTCACTGACAAGACACTGGGGCTGTTATTTCTGGAGGCGAGTACGAGTACACGAGTGAGTTTTGAATTGGCTGCCCAGCGGCTCGGCGCAGAAGTGGTACTGATTACGCCACAGGATCGAACCCTTCCCAGGGGGGAGTCGGCCGCCGATACATGTCGGCTACTTGCGGCGATGGGAGTCGACGGTTTTATCGTTCGGCATCACGATCGCCAGCTTCCCCATGTGCTTGTCGATCGCATTCAGTCGCCGATCATCAATGCCGGCAATGGCAATGGCGAGCATCCGACCCAGGGGTTGGTCGATGCATTGACGCTGCGACGTCATTTTGGGCTCGACGGCGATCTTGCGGGGCTCAATATTGTCATCATGGGAGACGTGGTACACAGCCGGGTTGCTCGCAGCGACGCCCATGCATTCTCGAAGTTGGGGGCCGATGTGTTATTGGCGGGTCCGCGGATGTTATTGCCCACCGGGGACCGAAGTGCGAAGTGGCCGGGGCGCACGACAACATCTCGCAAAGAGGCGTTGAATTGGGCGGATGCGGTCGTCGTATTGCAGATGCAGGAAAATCGAATTCAAGGAAATCTCATCGATGCCCACGAATATGCCATGGATTGGGGGATCGATTCGTCGATCGTGGAGCGCTATCTCAAAGAAGATGCGGTGATCATGCATCCTGGAGCGGTGGTTCGCGGTGTGGAGTTGTCGGATCCGGTCGTCGATAGCGATCGCTGCCTGATCCTCGAACAGGTGACCAACGGAGTCGCTATGCGCCAGGCTGTGCTTGCCCATTATTTCGGGTGATGTGGCAGACGATTGAATGCGCTGAGCACACAGGATATTGAATACATCCATGAAGTACTCCGCAAATTGCCGTTCGATGATTGGCTTTTTTTTGAAGGTGACAAACTGCTCCCCAGTCCTGATCGCCGGTGACCGTGTTGGGGCCTTTTGGGAAAGCTCGGACAGATGGCCGTCATCGTCCCCTTTTGTGGCTCCTGATTTCGGTGCCGACGAGTGGGATGATCTCCAACGGAGGTTTGGATTTCGGAGCAATCCGGTCGGTGTCACAGGGAAGCCACTGGGAATCGACCGACGACGGAGCTTCTGAGAAAGACCCATCCGCGCCCCTGAGTCGATGGGCCAGCCCCCAAAACGTTGTGTGGGCTTGGTGACACTACAGGTGATGAATCCGTGACTTTGCGTTATGATGCGGCCAACTGACTTGCAGTCAGGTGAGGTTTCGCAAGGAGTGACTATGGATCTGCGGTTCTGGGCCGCCACCGATGTGGGGCGCGTCCGAGACCATAATGAGGACAACTTTCTCGTCGATCAGAACCTTCAACTGTTCGTGGTATGCGACGGAATGGGGGGACATGCGGCGGGAGAGGTGGCCAGCGCAGTATGCGTGCGTACGGTGCGAGACGTCATCGCCGCCCAGGCAGATCTATTGGCCCACATCGGCGAAAATCCGGGCGATGATCTGGCCGGTGAAAAGCTTCGGATGTTGATGCGCACGGCCATTCAATCGGCCTGCGGTCGAATCTTCGAGATGGCTCAGCGCGATCCGAGTCGACGCGGGATGGGAACGACCTGCGTCGCATTGGTGGTGGCCGGAGATCGGGGATTCGTCGGGCATGTGGGCGACTCCCGTATGTACCGGCTACGCGATGGGAATGTGGAACAGGTCACCGATGATCACTCATTGCTCAACGAGATGATTCGGCAGGGCAAGGTCGCTCCGGGCACTACGGAGGCGGAGTTTCCCCATAAAAATGCGGTGACCCGCGCCGTGGGAGTCCGAGAATCGGTGGATGTCGACGCCTTTACGATCGACCTCGTCGATGGCGATCGGCTGCTGATGTGCAGCGATGGTCTCAATGAATATTTTGATGAATCCGTCAATTTGCTCGAGATGATGGGGAGTAAGGAACCGGAGGAGACCACGGCGAGGTGCATCGATTTTGCCAATCAGGCGGGCGGCAAAGACAATATTACCGTGGTGGTCGTCGACTACGGACGGGAATTATTCGATGAGGACGATGCTCCGGAGCGCGCGGAAGTGATCGAGATTCTGCGTGAGACGGCCTATTTTCATTATCTTGCTCCCGCAGAGTTGGAGCAGATTCGCCGCATGGCGAGCCGGGTGGAGTTGGACGCCGACGACGCCGTCGTGGGCGACGATGAACACAACGACAAATTATATCTTATCTTGAAGGGATCGGTTTCGTTGCAGCTCGATGGAGAACAGGTCTCGGTGCTGACGACGGGAGAGCATTTCGGGGAGATGGCACTCATCGATGCTCAGGACGAGCAGGATACCAATCTGGTGGCCCAGACGCTGGAGCCATCGATTTTTCTGGCCATCGAGCGCGACCAATTCGTGGAGTTGTTGAGAACGGCTCCCGGACTGGCGATCAAATTATTGTGGAATTTCGTCCAGGTATTCGCTGATCGTCTCCAGAGTGTACCGCCGGAGTATCGATTTACGCCCGACGAATGGCGCAGTGATCCCGATGCGATCGCCGATGTTACACCGCCGTCGGGAACCCTCGTATTCGAGGAGGACCTCGAGCGCAGTAATAAGGAAGCCCCCGGCGACACCAGCGCCAGCGATGCAGATTCCATCGTGCCACCGCTGCCGGGACAGGACGACGACGTGGCGATTGAGGTTTCGGCAGGGGTAGCCGCCAGCGAGGAAGAGTTTGCGAGAACGGAACAGTGGGGTCGGGAGGAAACCGATACCATCGATCCCCCAAATATTCCCATGGATTTGCGCAAGACCATAGGGCTTGATGACGTCGATATGGGGGAGATAAAATCGCCTGCGAATCCCGCGGCCCCTGTCGAGATCAATAAGAAATCAAAGGTCGATGATGGCAAAAGTGGGGTTGGCGCGGAGCAATCTGATCAGGGACTGACGTCGGGTAGCTACGACCAGCGGGTATTGGAATCGGGATTGGATAACGACAGCAGCCCCAATCCAGAGGTGGGCGGTGGTGCGAATCAGCAAGAAGATACGCCGTCGGTGAGTTTTAACCGCAAAACCGGTGCCGATAGTGGCGCATCGGGCAGGTCACCGACTCCACCGCCTGATTCAGGGGACAACAATGCCCTTCGAGAAACGATCCAAATGGACTGGGATGAGGATACGGGCGATCTCGGTGGGCTGAACTCCCCCAAGTCTTCAAAGAGCGCGGGCCCGCCGGCGTTGCCGCCGCAGCCCAACGACGACGGGGAGCCTGGCAAGGGCTCCAAGCAGCACAAAGCTGGTAAAGATGGCAGCGCACCCCGGGACACGCCGCCGGGATTGCGAGATAGCCGACCCGTTCCCTCGGCGGAGGTCTTGAAAAAGGCATCAGAAAGCGAAAAAAGCCCGGCCGATAAAGATAAAGATGAGCAGGGAACATCCACGGCCAGTGATCCCAAAGTGATGATCTCGTCGGAGTTGATGGTCGATGACGACGAAAGCACGTAGAGGGGCCTCTGGCAGCTCGGGCGTGAATCTTCGTTGTCAGTATCGGGTCCTCGGTGTATTATCGACGGCGCTCGCAATCTCAGCAAAAATCTCATCTGGAAGTAGATACCATCGCGATGGATACACGGTTGATTCTCCAGATCCTTCTTGGGGTCATTATCGCCCTTATTGTGGTGGTTGGTGTACTGATGATCGTCGCATTGACCGGCGATGCAGACACCGTAATCTTGCCCGAAGTCGCCGAAGAAGAAGAGGACGAAGAGCGGGTCAATCCCTGGGCCGGCCAGGGTGATGCAGCGGTCGCACTGGTAAAGGGTCTACGTATCAAAAGCGATCCCGGAGTCGAGGAAGAACGGGAAGAGTGGACGGCCGGGGCCCTGGTCCAGAATCAAGAGTTCATCGAAGATAAACTCAAGATCGAATCCGGAGAGCCTCACGGTTGGGATTCGGAGTGGTGGGGAGAGACCCGGTTTGGACCGTCGTTTTTTCTGGTTCGATACGCCTTTGTCGACGAGAGTGTGACGATTGGGCCCTCCTGGTTGGTCGATCTGCGATCGCGGGATGTGGTACCCAAAAATGTGCTGGCCGAAGTGGTCACCGATCCGGAACAGGGCGTGGAGTCCGACTATTTTGATCAGGCTCATCAGGTGGTCTCGGCAATAATCAACCACCGATTTCCGGCGGGGGTCAATCTCGGTGGTGCATTGTTGTTGTACTTCGAGGGGCGTGAGGAGGCCGGAGACGAGGATCGAGTGGTGGGGTGGACTGTCGATCACAGCCGCGGGCAATTGTTTCGGGCCTATTTTCAATGGACTGACGACGAGGAATTGGTCTACGCGGAGTTCGAATTCGATTTCGAGGAACACGCCCTCCGCCCGGCCAACCTGCAGGCCCACGAGATCATGCGAGTCGGAGAGGCCTTCGAGCCCACGGAGCGAGTCGAAATCATGCCCGCCAGCTATGATCCGGATGAACCGATTGCAGCCAATCGCTGGCAGGGTGGGGCACGCGAGCAATGTCGACGACGGCAGCACCGCGACGGTTGTGCAGCGCTGGCAGCGATCTTGGAGCAGGCCGATCTGGTGGAGACATTGGAGTGGACGCTGACCAAGAACGCCGGTTCCGCATCGGAGTTCGAGAACTGTCAAAAGGAGCGGGAGTGTCGATGGGAGCCCGAAAGCCTCGATGATGGAATCTATCGCGTTCATTATGTCTACAATCTGGGCGACGAGGAGCAAAAGATCTCCTGGGATGTTCATGTCGACGATGACCGTATTGAGCCCGTAGATCCGGTGGGCGAGTTGGCTCATCGCGCGGTGCGTCCCCGAGGTTGAGTCTTCGATTTGTAGTGGGGCGGTATTGACCGAATCTTCTCAAGCATAGCGATCGGAGTACACAATGATTGACTCCCCATCCGATCGACGAGCACAACGCAAGAAAGTGAAGATGCGCCAGCCGTCTTACTCGGAGCTACCGGGCAGTGGTCCGGGACTGGTGGTCACAGATGTGGGAGATGAGCCCGAGCAGCCGGTGCGGTATTTTGTCTACGCCGATGTGCTCGAGGAATTGGTCAAAGCCGCCCGCTACCGAAGCGAACACGCAACCGCCGTCTTGTTGGGGGAGTATTGTGTCGATCGAAAGGGGCCTTTTGTGGAGGTCACGGCATTTTGCGATCTCCAGTATTTATATGGCGGTGATTCCGTTGAGTTGACCCAACCAACGGTTCGTGAATTGTTGGAGAGTGACCGTCAAGAGGGCGCTGCAAAGGACCATATTGTAGGAGTGTTTGCGGCACGGCCGGGAGGAGGCGGTCACCTCGACGAGGAGACCGCTCGCTTGCATCTGAGCCTATTCAATGTGCCCTTTCAAGTGGCGGTGGTGATCGATGGCGTAAAGGATCGCCTTGGATTATATGCCAGAGCGCCGGGAGAGCGGTTTTTCAACGCTGCTTTCTCATTGGTGGACAAGCGGCGCGCCCAATGTGATGTCGAATCAAATAGTGAACAAAAAACCCAGAGAGAGAGGACCGGCGATGATGACCGAGATCATGGATTTGATGGCGAGGGAAATTCTGGACAGCCGGGGAAATCCCACGGTGGAGTGTGATGCAATATTGGCCGGCGGAGCGGTGGGCCGGGCGGCCGTTCCAAGTGGGGCGTCAACAGGCGAGCACGAGGCTATCGAATTGCGCGATGGCGACGAGAATCGCTATCTGGGAAAGGGCGTTCAGATGGCGGTGGGAAATATTCACGAGAAGATCGGGCCGGCCCTGATGGGATGTGATGCAATGGATCAGGCCGGGATCGACGCCCGATTATGTGAACTGGATGGTACACCGAATAAGGCTCGGCTGGGAGCGAACGCGATGTTGGCGGCGAGCCTGGCGATCGCCCGTGCAGCGGCTACGGCACTGGGTTTGCCGCTTTTTCGCTACCTCGGCGGTGTGAATGCCCGCGTGCTGCCGGTGCCGATGATGAATATCGTCAACGGTGGGTCTCACGCCGACAATAATGTCGATATTCAGGAGTTTATGGTCATGCCCCTCGGCGTTTCGTCGATGCATCAGGCCGTTCGCTGTGGTGCGGAGATTTTCCATGCGTTAAAGCAAGTGCTCCGAGACGATGGCTATAGCACGTCGGTTGGTGACGAGGGCGGGTTTGCTCCCGATCTGGAGAGCAATCGACAAGCCCTTGATTTTATCCTCCGGGCCGTCGACAAGGCGGGATATGACGCCGGTACCGATGTGGCGCTCGCGCTCGATGCGGCGGCCAGCGAATTTTACGACGCTGGGGAGAATACCTACCGGTTGGAGAGCGAAGGACGGACCCTCGATGTCGACGAGATGATCGGCTTTTACGAGGAATTGGTGAACGAATATCCGATTTTGAGCATTGAGGACGGACTCGACGAAAACGATTGGCAAGGCTGGCAACGGCTCAACGAGCGTCTCGGCGATCGAATTCAGCTTGTGGGAGATGATATCTTCGTGACCAATACCAAGAAATTACAGCGGGGTATTGAGGAGCAGACCTGCAACTCGATTTTGATCAAGGTCAATCAGATCGGGACCCTTTCGGAGACTCTGGATGCCGTTAATTTGGCGCATCGAGAGGGGTTTACATCGGTGATTAGTCACCGCTCCGGAGAGACCGAGGACACGACGATTGCTCATTTGGCCGTCGCCGTCGGTTGTGGCCAGATCAAGACGGGAAGTCTGTCGCGCTCCGACCGGGTCGCGAAGTACAACGAGTTACTCCGAATTGAGCAGAATCTCGGTCCGGCGGCACGTTATCCGGGAGCCGATGCATTTCATCAATCCCTGGGGAGTTGAAGCGAGGCTCTTGTGGGGGAGCACGAATGGAAGAGGCCGGGGAGGACCGACGTTATGTCACCTTGACGCCGTGAGCAGGGATGACTGCGCGTCCAAACCCGGGCAGAGCCGTCGATTTGACAGCGAAGCGATGGCCGCGCTAAAAGGGCCCGCTTTGTCCAAAGCCCCGATCAGCCGGCGAGAATTAGGTCTCGGCGAAATTTTTCGGGTTTGTAGCCATCACCGATTCATCTCCGGATTATTGCGAGGTATGACCATGAATGCCGATGAGATTCAGTCGAATATTGTCGAGCTCCGCGACCGCCTGGTCGAGCTCGGGAGGTATCTTTGACCTGTCTCAACGCCGCGCGCGGGTAGAGGAACTCGATGCCATCAGCCAGGATCCGACGTTTTGGGACGATGCCGATCGAGCGCAAGAAATCATGAAGGAGCGGGGAGAGTTGGTGGACCTGATCGAGCGCTTCGACGCTCAACGAGAAGCACTCGAGGAAGCAGAGGTCTTTGTGGAGTTGGCCGAAGAGGCCGACGATGAAGACGTATTCGCCGACGCTACGTCGATGGTGGAGCAGGTCCGAAAGGTCGTAGAGGAACTAGAGCTTCGGCGGATGTTCAGCGGCGATCACGACGATCACAACGCCATCGTCTCCATCAACGCCGGTGCCGGTGGTACGGAGAGCCAGGATTGGGCAGAGATGCTACTCCGGATGGTGGCTCGATACTGCGATAGCAAGGGGTGGGACGTGGAGGTCACGGACTGTCAATATGGTGAAGAAGCCGGGGTCAAGAGCTGCGATATCAGAGTCAGTGGCCAGTATCCATACGGTCATCTCAAGGCGGAACAGGGCGTGCATCGGCTGGTCCGCATCAGTCCTTTTGACAGCAACAAGCGGCGCCATACCAGCTTTGCCGCCATATCGGTGGTTCCCGAAATCGATGACACCATTGAGATTGAACTCAATGACTCCGACATCAAGATGGATACCTATCGGGCCTCCGGTGCCGGCGGGCAGCACGTCAATCGGACCGAATCCGCAGTGCGCCTGACCCACCAACCCTCGGGGGTCGTTGTGGCCTGCCAGGCCGAGCGCTCGCAGCACAAGAATCGAGCGACGGCGATGAAGATTCTGCGCGCCAAATTATATGAACTAGAGATGCAACAAAGGCGCGATGAAGCGGCCGCCGACCACGCCGAGGAAAAAGACGTGGCCTTCGGCAGTCAGATTCGCTCCTATGTCCTTCATCCCTACAAGCAGATAAAGGATCTGCGCACCGGTCATACCGAGGGAAATGTCGATAAGGTGCTCGACGGTGATCTCGATCCATTCATCGAATCCTTCTTGCTCAAGGAAGGGGACGAGGAGAATAGCTCGCAAGGCGAGTGACAGAATCTATGGTCACCGACATCTGATGGAATCAAGAATCGGTGGCTGTCGTTGGATTGACGCAGTTTGGTATTACGCCGTGGGATTATTTGCACGGTGTATTCCCCCTTTGAACTCGAGAGACGATGGCATACGAGAGTTTTGTCGGCCGCAGATATTTGATGGCCAAGCAACGCAGCCGGGTGGTGTCGATCATCACCTTGATCGCTGTGGGAGGGGTTGGGCTAGGTGTGACGGCCCTGATCGTCGTGCTGAGCGTGATGGGCGGGTTTACCGAAGATCTCACCGGGAAGATACTGGGGGCTCGAGCCCATGTGGTGATCCAAAACGCCGATCAGAGTTCGATGCGGGAAGCGAATTCGGTGGCCGACGATGCCATGCAAGTCGAAGGCGTTGCCGGGGCCTCGCCATTTATTGAAACGGAGGTGATGGTATCGTCGCCGACGAACCTCAGCGGTGTGGTGTTGCGCGGAGTCGACATCGATCGAGTGGGGGATGTAAACGATCTTCTCGATGACATTCAAGAAGGCAAGATCGAGTATCTGCGCGATGACCGAGCATTGATGGAGAGGGTCGAGCAGGAGCGCGGGCGCGAGTTGGACGAACTACTCGACAGCCTGGAAAGAGATGGCGGGGATCGGGATTTCAACCCGCCAGCACCGACCGATGACAATACCGACCCAGAGGGTAGCGACGATGAACTCTTCGCCCCGCCCGGTGGTGACGTGGTGCCCCTTCCGGAACTCGATGAGGAGGAGCAAGAGGAGCAACAGGCAGTGCCGTTGCCGGATTTTGAGGATCGGGTCGACGATGGCGTTTCGGAAGAAGAAGCTGCTGAGGCAGGTGGAATGCCACCGATGTTTGGCGATGATTCAGCCGATGAGTCATTGCCGCCCCTTCCCCAACTCGACGATGGCGAAGCGGCGATGGCGCCATTATTCGACGGTCAAACAGGTCCTCGATCCCAGGTTCCGGGGCTGATCATCGGGACGGAATTGGCGACATCGCTTCAGGTGCAATTGGGGGATGAGATCAATGTCGTCACACCCAAGGGGGAGATGGGGCCGACGGGACCGATTCCGCGCAGCCGACCGTTTCGGGTAGTCGGTATATTTTATAGCGGTATGTATGAGTACGACGCCAATCACGCCTATACCGAATTATCGGACGCCGCCAGATTGCTGGACGAGGATGGGGCCATGGGGGTCGAGTTGCGCGCGGTGGACGTCGATGATGCGGTGGATATCGCCGAACAGTTGCGCCAGACGATGAGCCCTCAATACGAGGTGCTCGACTGGCAGGAGATGAATAGCAGCTTGTTCTTCGCGCTTCGATTGGAGCGCATTTCGATGTTCGTGGTCCTGACCTTTATCATTTTGGTCGCCAGTTTCAGTATCGTGGCGATGCTGATCATGATTGTCATCGAGAAGGCACGCGAGATCGCCATTCTCAAATCGATGGGCGCCACCAATGGTGGGGTGATGCGCATTTTTATGTATCAGGGGTTGGTGATTGGAATTTGTGGGGCGTTGCTGGGGTTGGGGGCAGGGCTGAGCATTTGCTATTACCTGGCGACGGTGGGAATACCGCTGGATTCGGAGGTCTATTATATCGCCACACTTCCGGTAGATGTGAATACCGCGGAAGTGATCGCCGTGGTGATATGCGCCATTTTGATCAGTTTTTTAGCCACTCTTTATCCCTCCTATCAGGCGGCACGTCTCAATCCGGTCAAAGGACTTCGTTATGACTGAGTCGGAAATCCCGTTGATCGATATTCAAGATCTGAGCAAGACTTTCCGCCATCGGGGCGAGAAGTTGACGGTGTTGAAGGATCTGAGTTTTCGAATTTTTCGAGGCGACCGAATCGCCATTATGGGGCCCAGTGGAGCTGGCAAAAGTACATTGTTGCAATTGCTGGGGACACTGGATGCACCGACGAAGGGCACGATGTTGTTCGACGGAGAGGATATTTTTCGCCGCTCCTCGTCGGGGTTGGCAAAATTTCGCAACGACCAGATTGGATTCGTTTTTCAATTTCACCATCTTCTTCCGGAGTTTACGGCGCTGGAGAATGTGATGATGCCGGGGCTCATCGGTCGGATGAACCAAAAAAAGGCCGAAGATCGAGCCCAACAACTGCTCGATGATGTAGGACTGGCCGGGCGAGTTCACCATCAACCGGGCGAGCTGTCCGGCGGAGAGCAGCAGCGAGTCGCCGTGGCACGCGCCTTATTCAAAAAGCCACGTCTATTGTTGGCCGACGAGCCCACCGGGAACCTTGACCTGCGCACCGGGGCTGGGATACATGCCATCCTGCGTGAATTGAACGAAAAGACGGGCGTTACCGTCGTCGTCGTCACGCACGATCCGCGATTGGCCGAAACCATGCCGATTCGAGTACTCGTCGACGAGGGCCGATTGATTCCCCAGCGACCGGGTGATGAACGGATGGAAGGCCGACTTCCCGAAGCACTGCTGGATGCCAGACCTCGCGAGCCGGGTCAAATGCGCCTCGTAGAGGCCGTTACGGACGCCGAAAACGTGGGTCATAAACTCACCGGCGGAGCGGAGGAGACCGGGGTCAACGGGTAGCAGTATCACCGGGCAGTTCGTCGGCGACCATTTCGAACGAGTAGTGACAAGTTGTAGCAGGGTACCACGTGAATCACGCAGTAATTTCGGCCAGCAAAGCCCCGTTTTCTCCGGGAGTCCTTTGCCGGATGATGGTCTTGTCCGTCATCGGTGGATTGGTGATCTGCTTTTCAGCACCTGTGCAGGCACAGGTGTCGGGAGCACAGGGACAGGAACGCCAACTGGAAGCTCCCGATCTCGGCACTCCGCAGATGTCACCGACTCCGCCCCCGCCGAGCACGGTGGACAGACAGTGGGAGGGCAAGACGGTGGTCGATGTCCAGGTGACCGGTACGCAGCGCGTCGAATCAGCTACTGTGCTCGAGCGCATTGAAACCGAGCCCGGCGATGTAATCGATCGCGAAGAGATCACAGCCGACATCCGTCGGGTCTATGACCTGGGTTATTTTCGGGATATCCGCGTTGAAGGAGAGGAGATCGACACCGACCAGGTGATCGTGACCTTTGTGATCACCGAGATGCCGGCCATTGATGCCATCGGGTATACCGGCGTCGAGGAGTTCAGTGATGACGACATCGAGGATGTGGTCACCATTCGGCGCTTTGCCATTCTCAATATCAGCCAGGTCAACGCCAGCGCCGAAGCGATCCGCGAGCTATACCACGATGAGGGATATTTCCTCGCCGAGGTGGATTTCGATATCGAGACCCGAGAGGACCGCCCCGATCTGGCGGAGGTGACATTTCATGTCCAGGAACACGCCCAGGTGGAGGTCAAACGGGTCACTTTACTGGGTAATCAGGCAGTGTCCGATGATGAATTGCTCGGCATTATGGCGACCCGGCCCGGAAATTTCTTGTCCTTTCTAAGTGATATGGGGGCGTTTCAAGAGGAGATGTTTGAAGAAGATCTCCAGAGGTTGACCGCCTATTACTACGACCAGGGGCATGTTCAGGTGCAGGTACAGATGCCGACGATTCGGTTGTCCCCCGATAAACGGCATCT
>SKPJ01000076.1 GCA_007119595.1 Myxococcales bacterium | reverse complement strand
CCTTTTCACCCAACCAATTCAGTCCCTATCAAGGGGCCGACGGTCGTCCCACCGAGGAGGACAAACCGACCCCCAGATTTGAGGAATCCTCACCGCGAACCTCCTCCGACGATGGGTGGTCTCAATACGGTCGTCCATCCTCCGACTCTTCCCCGTACGGGGCCTATGAGCCCCGACACTCACCGCAGCGGGAGTCCCGCTTTGATGGCATCCCTCATGGCGTCACCAGCCGCCTGGGGCGCCCCGATGCCCGGCCCGATCGCTGTGGCAATGCCTCGGTCATCGTGGAGGACGCCGCCAGTTGCGAGCCCCGTCCCCTGGCGGAGGCCAAACCGACCGTCACCTCCTGTAATGACGTGGACACCTCGAGTTTCTCCACCCACCAGGACTACGGAGGCTTCGGATTTACCGCTCCCAGTTCCTCGACGGCCCTCGCCCCGACGACCAGCTCCGGCGAGATGGCCCTGACGGCCGACAATCATATCGAACAACCGGAACACCAGCCCGGTATGGCCCTGCTGTTGAGCCTGATCCTATGCGGTACCGGCCAGATCTATAATGGCGAGGTCAGCAAGGGCATCATCATGCTGATCCTCTGCTTTCTGTTGTGGTTTGTCTTTTTGGGCTGGGTGGTTCATATCTGGTCTATCGTCGACGCCGTCGTCGTCGCCGAACGCATCAACCGCAAGTCCTCCTCCAACGGATAGTAGACGATCTTTCTTCGTCGAACGACGTCCTATCACGGGCGTTGAACCCCCATATCTCCGGGCCGAATTACCCCAACACTGGATAATCTTCACTCCGTTCACGGACACTCGTCGAAGTCCGCATTTCGATCCCTGAACATAGATCTACAACTTTTTCGAACTTTTTCTTGGGATGACTCTCATTCCCCATCCAACTGGGGATGATTCTATACCTTGTCGAGTCGTGCTCTCTGCCCTACACTCCCGAAAGTAAGTAGACACTAACTAGAGAACTCAACCCAACCTGGAGAGTGAAGCGATGACGAAAAAATATCCCCAGTTCACCGAAGAACACGATATGTTTCGCAAGGCTGTGCGCGACTTTTGCGAAAAAGAGCTGGCGCCAAATGCCGAGGAGTGGGAGGAGGCGCGATTATTTCCCCGCGAGGTATTCCAGCAAATGGGTAAGCTCGGCTTTTTGGGCTCACGCTACCCCACGGAGGTTGGCGGATCAGGTGGAGATATCTGGTATACTGCGGTATTTGCCGAGGAGCTTCCCCGCTCGCGGATGGCCGGTCTCGCCATGTCGATTCTGGTCCAGAGTGATATGGCGACGCCGATCATCAACGAGGTCGGTTCCGAAGAACAGAAAGAAGAATTTTTGGTCCCCGCCATCAAGGGCGAAAAGATCGCCGCATTGGGCGTCTCGGAACCCGGTGCTGGCAGCGACGTCGCCGGAATTCGCACCACCGCGAAAAAGGACGGTGACGACTACATCATCAATGGTCAAAAAACCTGGATCACCAACGGAACCCGGGCCGACTTCATCACGCTGGCCGCTCGAACCGATCCCGACGATCGCTACGGAGGACTCAGTCTCTTCTTGTTCCCCACGGATACCCCGGGGTTTGAGGTCGGAAATAAGTTGGAGAAAATCGGAAATCACAGCTCCGACACCGCCGAACTATTCTTCGAAGATTGCCGAATCCCATCGCGCTACCTGCTCGGCCACGAGGGAGCCGGCTTTTACTACATCATGCAGAACTTTCAGGGGGAACGACTGGTCGGAGCCCTGACCGGAACCGCAGGCGCTCAGATCGTGGTCGACCACACCATCCAGTATTGTCAGGAGCGCGAGGCCTTTGGCAAACCGCTGACCGGTTTTCAGGTCACGCGCCATAAGATCGTCGATATGGAGACGAAACTCGAAGCCTGTCGTGCGCTGACCTATCACGCCACGGATCTCTTCGGTCGTGACATTCCAGCACAGCGGGAAATCTCGATGGCCAAGATGCTCGTCGGGGAGACGGCCATGGATGTCATCGACGAATGCCTCCAACTCCACGGCGGCATGGGATACGTCGAAGAGGGAAAAGTCGCCCGCGCCTGGCGCGATACGCGCCTGCTGTCCATCGGTGGCGGAACCACGGAGATCATGAAGGAGATCGTCTCCAAACTCATGAATCTTTAGAGACCAGCATTGCGCGGTGCGATTCACCGGAGATTGCGCGCTCCGAGAGCCTCATTCATTGCTCGGAGCGCGTTTTCTGTAGCTGGCGGTAGGTCAACACCGGGTTGCGTGCTGCCAGGGTCTCATCGAGACGAGTGCGAAATGCGTTTTGGGGTGCGCTCTTCAAGATCTCCGGAGTCTCTCGGGCCTCACGGTGGATCACCTCCATGGTCTCGATAAATTCGTCGAGCGCACGAAGGGACTCCGTTTCCGTTGGCTCCACCATCAATGCGCCGTCGACATTGAGGGGAAAATAGATGGTGGGAGGATGAAAGCCAAAATCGATCAAACGCTTGGCGACATCGTGGGTGGTGACCCCGAATTCCTCAAAGGAATCGTGGGTAAATACCACCTCGTGCATGCATCGACCGGGATAGGCGACCTCAAAGGTTTGTCCCAGGCGTGCGCGCAGATAGTTGGCGCTCAACACCGCCAGATCGCTGACCTGTGAGAGGTCGCTTCCATATTCACGCAGATAGGTATAGGCCCGCACGTAGACCAGGAAATTGCCCCAGAACGCTTTTACCTTACCCACGGATTGGTCGTATTCATCGACGACACGCCGAAAGGTTGGCTCTCCATCTTGGTCACTGCGCTCGATACGGGGCACCGGCAAAAAGGGCTGCAAGTCTTCCCCAACGCAAATCGGACCTCCGCCGGGTCCACCGCCGCCGTGAGGTGTGGAAAACGTCTTGTGGACGTTGAAATGCATCACATCGATGCCGAAATCGCCGGGGCGGGCTTTGCCCAAGATGGCGTTCATATTCGCCCCATCCATATACACCTTTCCACCGCCTTCATGGACCACTTGGCAGATCTGAGCGATCTTCTTCTCGAAGATCCCGAGGGTATCGGGATTGGTGATCATCAACCCCGCCACAGTATCGTCCATCACCGCTTCAACGGCCGATGGATCAAGTGTTCCGTCCTCGTTGGAGGCCACCTCCACAACGCTAAAGCCATTGAATGCTGCCGACGCTGGGTTGGTGCCATGTGCGGAGTCGGGCACAATGATCTTGGACCGACCGTGATCACCGCGCGCTTCGTGATAGGCGCGAATGCACATCAATCCCGTCAGTTCTCCCTGTGCTCCCGCCGCCGGCTGCAATGAACAAGCCCCGAGGCCTGATATCTGGCACAACAACCGCTCCAATCGCCACAGAAGTTCCAGCGCCCCCTGACACCGCTCGTCGGGCAGATAGGGATGCAGTTGCGCGAATCCCGGCAAACGGGCCATGGCCTCGTTGATCTTCGGGTTGTATTTCATGGTGCACGAACCGAGGGGATAAAACCCGGTATCGATGGAGTAATTCCACTGACTCAGCCGGGTAAAATGGCGCACCACTTCCGGTTCTGTAACCTCCGGCAGTTGCGCTGCATCTTCCCGAAATAAATCCTCGCCCAACTCCGCCGCCGCCTCGATTCTGGGAACGTCCCAATCGGCGGGCTCCAGCGTAAACCCCCGTCGTCCGGGACGGCTGCGATCGAAGATCAGCGGCTCCTCGAGCTGGATCCCCCGGGACAAGCGATCTCGCGGTTCGATCGTCGCATCTTCAACCCCCGCTTTCATCGCCTGATGGCCGGTCGAATCGGATTCGGCGTAACCTTCCTTCACGTCTGACTCCTGCTTGCATACCCCGGACAATCGAAGATCGAGTACTGGAAATCGGTGGACCAATCGCGGCATCCAAACTAGCTGCGATCGAGCCGTCCCAAAACTTCGGTGGCCAATTTTCGGTAGTGCCGAGCGCCACGGCTCTTGGGGGCGTGTTGAAAAATCGGTTCTCCTTCCAACTGAGCTTGAGCGAGCCGGGTATTGATCCCGATATGTTGCTCCAAGACCAGATCACCCCAGGCTTCATCGATGGTCTGGCGGACCTCGTCATTAATCGTCACCGTGCGACCGTCGACACGAGTGAGAACCACCCCCAAGACGTCGATGTCGTGGCCCAGTCGTTCACGGACCGTGAGAACCGTATCGATCAACTCGTCGGCCCCCTGCACCGACAGTGGCGACAAATCGGTGGGGATCAACACTCGATCGGAGGCCAACAAAGCGTTGAGTGTCAAATTCCCCTTATTGGGTGGGCAATCGATGATGATCACGTCGAAATGAGTGCGCGTAATCTTGATCGATTCCCCTTATTGGGTGGGCAATCGATGATGATCACGTCGAAATGAGTGCGCGTAATCTTG
>SKPJ01000464.1 GCA_007119595.1 Myxococcales bacterium | reverse complement strand
TCGAAGCGGCGTTGCGGCTCGCTCGACGATGCTACATCGCATCGCCTCGTCGCCGCGCCTTGTCCGACGCACACTCGACTTTGCAGTCTATCTCCATCAACTTCTGCTCACGGCGTTATAGCGCGATCCCCTGAACGGCATCACAGCCGCTCGGGTTCTCTCTTATTGAAGTGACCCTCCCAGGTGATCGCGTCGATGAAGACGAATACTCGCCAGGTCGATGCATATCCTGTTCAGCTCCGCGACTCAGGGCCATGGGTGGATCGGCAAATAAAATCGTCACACGATGCCATCGCCGAGCAATTCGGTGACAAAGACCGGTTGCATATACCCGAGGATACGTCCTGCTCGCTCGATGGGGATCGTCATCAACGCCAAATGGATCCTCTCCTCCGGCGCCTCGGCCAATAAGACCGCCATGCGAGCCGACGACAACAACCGCGCCAATCGACCGATCTCTCTTCGCTGCTCCTCCTGTACGGCCTGAACAAATTGGGCTTGATAGGCTTCCAACTCATCGGGATCCAACAACATCAGGGTCGCTCCGGTAGGGAATGCACTGCCATCGTATTTCGCTCTACTTTTTCGTTCCCCTCCGTGGTGCAACACCTGGTGCGCTATTGAAAAGCCTGCATGTTCACCTCAGTGCACGGGATCGATTGGATAGTTCGCTGCAAGCCCCGTGCTCAATGGACATCACTGGACATTGATAATCTTCGAGACTACGAGTTGATCAGTCCCTCGCACCACACTCTCCAGATGATTCCCCTAATTTCGGCGCATCTCCCATGGCAAACCCACTCTTGACGCCGCTGCAATTTCGAAACGACACCACGGCGCCCAACCGGATTTGGCTTGCGCCAATGACGAATCAACAGAGCCACCGCGATGGGAGCCTCTCAGAAGAGGAGTTGAAGTGGCTAAAGGCCCGGTCCGAGGGTGGATTCGGGGTCATCGAATCCTGCGCAACCCATGTCTCTCTCGACGGTCAAGGATGGCCTGGCGAATTGGGGATCTACAGCGATGCCATGATGGAGGGATGGCGTAAGTTGGCCGGAGCCATCCACGATGATAATGCCATGTTAATTGCCCAACTATTTCACGGCGGCGCGCGAGCGATGCCGACCGACGATGGAGTGGCCCCCTGGTCGTGCAGCACCGTTGAAAAAGGGAAAGTCACCGTGCGCAGGGGTACGCCCGAGGACTTTGAACGAGCCATCGACGACTTCGCAAAAGCGGCACGACGTGTCCACGACGCAGGAGGTGACGGCGTCGAACTCCACGGTGCTCATGCCTATCTACTCTGTCAATTCTTGAGCACCACCATGAATCGTCGCCGCGATCGGTGGGGCGGCCCACTCGAACACCGTGCCCGCATGATTCGCCGTGTGATGCAGGCTACTCGAGAGGCTGTTCCCGATGAGTTTGTCGTCGGTGTACGCCTGTCCCCCGAAAATTACGGCTCCACCAAGGGACTCGACATCGATGAGAGCATCACCGTCGCCAGTTGGCTCTGCGAAGACGGGGCGGACTTCATTCATATCTCACTGTGGGACGCCAAAAGAGAATCGACCAAATATCCCGACGCCCATCCAGCGCGCCTCTTTCGAGATGCTTTGCCAACAGCGGTCCCCCTGATCACCGCCGGCAATATCTGGACCGTCGATGACGCCCTGCAACAACTGGATTACGGCGCCGATGCCGTGGCCCTGGGCCGCTCAGCCATCGCCAATCCCGCCTGGCCCCGGCGAGTCGTTCGCGACGCTCAGCCACCGACGCGGCCTCCCCTGACTCGCCAACAGCTCCGAAAACGGGCGTTGAGTGATGAATTTATCGAGTATATGTGCAAATGGCGCGGATTTGTGGAAAGCAAAGAAACGGAACCGAGCTGACCGAGTATTGCAATCATCAATTCGCAATCCCCCCCATTCCCTGCGTCCGCCGGGAAATCATCTCACTGAAAAGGGCAACAGCCTGGTGATGATGAACAACGGTGTGTCGATGGAGCCTGTGTCGATCCCTGTGAGGAGGTGCAGTGCGCAGAGGAAGAGACCTGTTATCGCGGCGTTTGTTACGAAGTCTGTGAAGAGCAGACAGACTGCGACGATGAGGAGCAGCGCTGCTCGGAGTTGGACCACTGTGCGCCCCCTGGATTGCGAGGGCGTCGAGTGCAGCGTAGACGAAGATTGCTACCTCGGTATTTGTTATCCCATCTGCGGAGACGGCGAGGATTGCGACGATTCCGATGCGGTGTGTGAGAGCGATGTAGGCCGCGTGCCGAGTTGTGATGATGGATTGCAGAGTGGGGCGCAGACCGACGTCGATTGTGGCGGTCCGGTGTGTCCCCCCTGCGACGATGGCGAGGGGGGTGAGGAGGACGACGATTGTATGACTCTCTCAACCCCTTCGCCTGACGAATCCTGTTCCTGATAGTACTCACACGATACGGACCCCCCAAAACCGACCGAGCGAAAAAACGACGGAGCATGGAAGCATCGACAGGCTTTTTCTCCGGTCGGATCCGGTGTCTTTATGCGCGCGGCCGGTGGGTTGGCCGGTCAGGTCTGCGTCCGGTGAGGGTCTTGAGGACCTCCTCGGTAGTGACCACGTCATTGGCCATAAAAGCGAAATTGGTCATCGCCGCCGCGTAGCCGTCGCCGAGTTCGGGAGATTGTGCGGCCGCTGTAGCATCTTTTATGGCGATGACCTCAAAGCCATTTTCCAGCAAGTCGCGCATATGCGATTCAACGCATAGATTGGCCGACATACCCGCCAGCAATACGGTCTGGATTCCACGCTTTCGCAACTGCAATTTCAGGTCGTTATTCTGGGGTCCGTAGACTTTGTGCGGGCTGCAGATGACCGTCTCGTTGTCCTCGATATAGGGCTTGAGTCGCTCCAGCCAGTCGGCGCCGGAGCCCTCGAAGTCATCGAGATTCAACGGGCCTCGTCGGTCGAACATATGGATGTCGTGCATGGTCTCTTCGAGCTGTCCCTCAAATTCCCATTTGTGGTCGGTCGGATAATAGTAGTGGGGTGAGATGAAGACCGGAACGCCCTCCGATTTGAGCGCATCGAGCAGTTGTTCGAGGTGCTCGATGGTGTGGTTTTCGGTGACGTTTTCACCGACCAATTTCCAGGCCACCCCCTCCTTGCTGAGAAAGTCGTTTTGGGGATCCGTGATGACCAATGCGGTGTGATCGAGATTGAGGTTCTTCATGACGTCTCTCGCTAGAGGTGTTCTCAGTGGGCGATGACCAGGAATTTAAGCGCCCCATTTTGGCGGCAAAATAAGGGAGGTGCGGCTTTTGCCAATTCATTGGTGGGGGGCCGAGGGGGAAACTGGCCTGAAGTCTCCCCAATTTGATCGGTCGTTCGCCGCAGCGACATATTTTCACCGTGTGCTGCCAAGCAGCGGAATATCTCGATCATCTCGAGGAAGAACTCTGTGCCCAGTGATGAGGAGGGTGGGTCCGCAGCGTGAAAGTTCCAAAGAGGCATGGAGCACCGAGTGAATATGCGCCCAGAAGCACTCGTCGTAATGAGCGGATATTATGGCCTTCGCATTGTAGTTCATAGGCAATATATTGATTTCATACTTCTTGGACGATGATTGAGTCAGAGAGGTGGTATGAGCGCCGACGGTGATGGTACCTGGGCCGGTTGGACTGGCGCCGCTGAACGATGCCACCGCGGTGCGGTGTGCTCGTAGTGACGGTCGCCGGAAGATCGCGCTGGTCGTGACGATCATTGGACGACATATCGACAAGATAGAGAGGTGTCAGGTCGCAGCCTGTGGTGCCAACGTTAGCGACAAAGGGCAAGTGTTCTATGATATGTTCGGTGTTTGGCTTCGGGAGTGGGTACGCGACGAAGCCCGAAAGTTCAGTGTTTCCGAGGACGTCGAATACTTCTACCCTTAATTTTCCGCCCGTTTGATTACGTGGAGCCCATTGATGGATACGCGCTACCGAGTGTGCTTTCTAGCGCTATTGTTTGCGTTTTCTCTGGCATGCAGCGCCGGAGCACTCACCACGGATCAAGACGACGCCGTGGATTCTGCCGACAACCTGGACGCCGGGAACTCGAACCAAGGCGGAGATGTCGACAGCTCGGCCAACCATCTATCAGAGGATGTCGACAGCTCGGCCAATCATCTATCAGGAGACGGCGACAGCTCTTCCATCGAGACCTCGTCCAATGACACGTCATACCCAGATGAAGATTCTGGATGGGCTCGGGGAGATCTAAAAGGAGATGGTCGAAGCGATCTGATCATGTTCAATGACATGGCCGGTCGATGGGACGTGATGGAGTCCCACTCGGAGGACGGTGTACATCCAACCGCTACCCTATCCTGGGGTCAACAGGGAGCCATCCCGGTGGTGGGCGACT
>SKPJ01000153.1 GCA_007119595.1 Myxococcales bacterium | reverse complement strand
TCACGAAAGCGCCCTATTTACGAAAGCGCCGGAGAGAAGCGCAGACGCCAGTAATGGCCGGGGGCAATGGTGATCGCTGACCAACTTGGGTACAGTTTTCGTGTTCATTCACGCCTGTAGCTCGTCCCGATGATTCCGGACGGAAGGGCCGTCGCGCTTGTCTCGGGCTGACGATTGGGGCAGTTGGTGCGGGGCTGTAGATTGTCCGAGTCATTTTTGGCTTTTGCCGTGAATATGTATGTTGGAAATAAAAAGAGGCCTATCTTTATGCGTGTGTTCTCGTCCAGAATCCGATTCAGTCGTCGTGGAGTGGTGGGAATCTGCACCCTGGTTTTTTTGGTCCTAACGGGTTGTGACTCCGAAGATTCGAGCGCCGATTTAGATACCAATGTGGGCATTGCGAATGACGTCGAGGTGACTGCCGACGCCGGCTCTGCGGAAGATGTCGAAATCACCTCAGATGTCGCTTTGGTCGGCGATATTGAAGTCGACGATATTGCAACGGGACCCGATACAGCTCCAGGCGACGACGTGGGGCCCGACGCGGAGCCGGAGTTTGAAAACGCCTGCGGTGGCACGGAAGAGCTCGACGGAGAACCCGGGGGCGAGTGTGGTGCTTGTGGCGTCTGGGAATGCGATGGCGACAATGCCCTGAGCTGTATGGGCAGCGTCGATCTACAGAGCGACGACTCGAATTGCGGGCAGTGCTCGAACGCGTGCGATGAAGGTCAAAGTTGTGTGGACGGAGAGTGCAACGAAACCGCCCCCGGAGAGTTCGTGGAGTGCAACGAGGAATTGGTAGACCTGCAGACCAGTACAAGCCATTGCGGAAAGTGCAACCGCAGATGCGGTCCCGGCGTTTTTTGTGAAGCAGGAGAGTGCCAGGTCGATTGTCATGCCGAGGAATTGTCCCTGGTGGAAAACCCGGTGATTGACAAAGACTCCACGGCCATACACGCCATCACCGTAGACGGAGTCAACCTGGTGGAAGACAACGGCGGCTATTATGTCATCGGGACCTGCACCGGAGCGGACGACGAACATCACAACGTGATCTCGCGCGGCAGCGACGGAAGCACCCTCCATGCCCCCGGCGATTGCCCGGGAGCGCCCTTTTCCATCAGTTATAGCGGAACGAACCCCCTGGAGATCTCCATCACGGTGGGGCCCCTTCCGGTGGACTATAGGGGCTTGAGTGTGCCCTTTGATCCGCACCGCGATTACTTCGCTGATTTTAGCTTCTCCGGCTCCGAGTATTACGTCGGTTGTGGCGACAACTGGTCGGAGGTCTCGGGAGCCGGCGCTGCGTTTAGCTCGATCCCCCAGCCATGCACCATTCCGGGGCACGGAGACGTCGGACTTGCGAGGTTTACGGAGGTCATGGACGGCACACGAGGCGAGATACGAGGACCACATGCCAATATTCGGCGGGTGGTCTCGTCGAGCAATTTGAGCGAGCTGTACTTTGTGAGGCATCCGTATACTCACAACGTTGAATTTTCCTGGGGAACCGAACCGCTTTCCACAAGCCACCTTCCGGCGGGTTCGGTCTACCACCTGGAGGAAGAACTCTACATCGTGGAACCCGACTCTTCGGACGGCTCATCGAGTTCCCTGCTCATATCCTATGAATTGCCGCCGTCCGGAACTTCGGGAAGCACGGTGCCGGCCGTGGTCACCATGTGCAATAATGGGTCTACAACCTGGTCCGAACCGGGGGATAATACCGGTGGCATCAGGTTGGGCTCGCTATCTTCCAATACGATCGTGTGGTCACCCGGCGCATCGGGGGGCTACTCCAACGATGTCGAGGAGCAGCGAATCTATGTCGGCGAACCGGTGGAACCGGGCTCAATCGTCGATTTTGAATTCGATCTACTGCTGCCCGGGTCACCCGGGGACTATCTCTTTGGCGCGCAAATGGTGCACGATGGCGTCGCCTGGTTTGGCCCCGAAATCTCCGCCGAAGTCCACGTCGCGCCCTGATCATCATACAACGCAAAGTCCGCGTTGTGCCCGCGCACCCATGTTGACTGGACGGCGAGAAATACCGTTCGCGTGAAGCGCAAAAGCCAGTAATGGCGGGGGCAATGGTGATCGCTGACCATCTTGGGTACAGTTTTCGTGTGTGGTCACGGAGGTAGCTCGCATGCACAGCGAATAGTGGATCGAGACAAGTGCCGGGGTCGATGCACTGTTCTCCATCTGTTGATCTGTTATGGAAACGCGATATGAGTACGGATTTTTTCGATAGTCAGGATCGAGCCCGCCGTAACACGGTGCGATTGTTGGCTCTATTTCTTCCGGTGGTGTTGATGTTGACGATCGGTACCTATATCGGCCTCGCGGTACTCGTGGATACATTGGCGATCATCGGTGGCATCGAAGCCGAGATCCTCCTCTCTCCATTATTTGATCCGGAACAGAGCGTACAGATTCACCCCGAATTGGTGTTCTTTTCCGTCATTTCCACAGCGGTACTCATTGGTATCGGCGTCTTGGAAAAGCGAAGAACCCTGTCGAAGGGGGGGCCGTCGGTAGTGGAAGAACTGGGCGGTACCGAAGTTGGTGGCAATACGGGTGATCCGGCCGTTCGGCGCTATATAAATATCGTCGAGGAAATGTCCTTGGCCTCCGGCGTTCCCGTACCGCGGACCTATGTCATGGAAGATCAGCCCGCGATCAATGCCTTTGCCGCCGGCTATACGGTCAACGATGCTGCCATCGCCATTACCCGTGGAGCATTGCGGCAGCTCAAGCGTGACGAATTGCAGGCCGTGGTGGCCCACGAGTTTAGCCATATCCTCAACGGGGATATGCGGCTCAACCTCCACCTCATCGGGCTATTGCACGGTATTATGTGGGTCTATCTGACCGGTATTGGCCTGGTGAAGGGGTCCTTTTCTGTCGTTGGGTCCAATTCCAGCTCGAGGATGTCGAAACGGGCGGAGGCGAATGCCATAATTTTTGTCATTCCGGGGCTTGTATTTCTCGTCGTGGGCAGTGTTGGCCTTTTCGGCAGTCGTCTGATCAAGAGTGCCGTGGTGCGTCAACGAGAGTACCTCGCCGATGCGGCAGCGGTGCAGTTCACACGAAACCCCCGGAGCTTGATCAGCGCCCTGAAGAAAATCGGGGGCTATACCCATGGTTCTCGACTGCGCGGTCCCAGTGCGGAGGTCATCAGCCATATGTGTTTTGGCGAGGGAGCCAGTGGAGGACGGTTGACCCATCCGTCGGTGGAACAACGCATATTGGCCTTTGAGCCGAGCTTCGACCCGGAGATTGGATTTGTGGTGCTCGACGCGGAGACGAACCGATCCGGAGTCGACGACCCGGTGGTCAATCCATACGAGACCGACGAAACCGATGAAGCAAACGCCACGGCGATCGGTGCCGACGATGTCGTGGGATCGGTGGGCGAGATGTCACCGGAACAGCTCGCCTATTGTGCCACCATGCTCGACGAGATTCCGCCGGCGGTGGACGAAGCGCGTCATAGTGTATTGGGTGCCGTGGTCATCGCCTATTTGCTGATCTTGAACGACGATGCGCAAACACGACAGCGGCAAGCTGAAATCATCAAGGAACAAGCTTCGTCTTCCGTGGCAAAGGAGGCCGACCGACTCTGGCCGAAGATGCGGGAGTTGGAGGACGAATTGTATCTTCCGCTGATGGACCTATTGGTTCCCAAGCTTCGGCAAATGACGGAGGAACAATACAGAGAATTCTCGACGGTAGCCGACGCATTGGTGCGCGCCGACGGAGAGATCGGTTTTCGGGAATTCGTTCTGGAGCGCGTGGTGTTGCATCATCTGGAAGTGGCCTTCGAGAAGGCCGGACAAAAATCAGTGCAATTTCAGTCCTTTTCGGGAAGGAGTCGGGATCTGGAAAATACGCTTTCCGCACTCGCCTTTGCGGGAGCGGAAAAACGCCAGGACATCGAAGCCCACTTTGACGAAGGCCGCCGCCACCTGCCGGAGGCCATCCGGGACCAGATCTCATTGCGGGAACCGGATCGATGGGATTACGAAACGATTGGAGCCTCGTTGGAGCGATTGTCCATGGCGTCACCGGCTATCAAAAAGGCCACCATCGATGCCTGCGCCCATTGCGCCCTGGCAGACGACGAAATCACCGTCCGAGAGGCGGAGATGCTGCGCGCCATCTGCGAGATTTTGGATATTCCCCTGCCGCCCTTGATCACGCAGCATAAAAGGGAGGGGAAGAACCGCTAGGACTCGGGCTCGGTTCTCGGGCTCGGTTTTCGGGCTCGGGCTCGGGCTCGGTTCTCGGGCTCGGTTCTCCCCAAGTTGATCACTTTTTCACACCAAACAGTAGCAAGTGCTGGAAGTTAAACGGTTTTTTTAGAAATTTATGTAGTGTCAACTTTTTTACTTTGTCCGTTGTATAAGCCTTGACTTA
>SKPJ01000442.1 GCA_007119595.1 Myxococcales bacterium | reverse complement strand
TCTTGAGCTGTCGGTAATTCATGTATGGCAGTGCGGTTTTAGATGAACAACCAACTTCAACTCGGTCCGTTTTGTCTGCGTCATCCCATCGGGAAAGGTGGGATGGGCATGGTGTGGCGCGCCGTTCACGAGACGCAAAATCACCCGGTGGCCATCAAGGTGATGACGTCGAAGCGCGCCAGAGAGGAGCGGTTTTGGCGCGCCTTTCGAGAGGAAGTGCGCGCCGTGGCTCGGCTGCACCACGACAATATCATCCGAGTCTTTGACAGCGGCGCCATCTCGGAGGATGCCGAGCGCCTGACCGACGGCCATATGCTCGCCAAAAGCCCCTATGTCGTCATGGAGTTGGCGGATTCGACGCTGGCCTCCATCAAGCAAGAGCAACTGAACTGGCCGCAGGTGCATTTTATCCTGTTGCGCATTCTCGATGCCCTCGCCCATTCTCATGCCCGGGGCTTGATTCATCGCGATCTCAAGCCCGACAACGTATTGTTGTTGCCCGACGAAGCCGGGGCAGAGCTCAAATTGTCCGATTTCGGCATCGCCCACGCCATGAACACCACCGGGGATCTGGACGTGGAAGATCAGCGAATCTCCGGCACTCCGCGCTATATGGCGCCGGAACAGATCACCGGCGAGACCCGCGATCAGGGGCCCTGGACCGATCTCTACGCCCTGGGATGCCTGGCCTATTGGCTCACCAGCGGGGCGCCTCCCTTTTCGGCCGATACCATCGACGATGTATTGCGAAGTCATCTCTTCGAGCCGCGTCCACCGCTGGTTCCGCGGATCGACGTCCCCGATGGATTCGAACCCTGGCTGGAGCGATTGCTGGCCATCGAGCCGGCCCATCGATTCCGCCGGGCCGCCGATGCGGCCTCCCAACTCGTTCCACTCGGCGACGGGCAAGGAGCCGGCGATCTCACACTGGTCGCTGTGACCGGAGACGGCAGCGCAAAGGATCTGGACATCGGCGAGGGGGAGCCCTCCACCTGCATTGTCGATGAGACGCTATTATTGACCCACGCCGAAAGCGATGGCTTCGGCGCGTCGCGGGCCGATATCGAAATCCCTCGCCCCGACATCCCTCCCACCTGGCGCCATCAGGGCGCTACTCCCGACTCCGTTCAGATGCTCGGCGTCGGACTCGGTCTATACGGTCTGCGCCAGATTCCGCTCGTCGGCCGGGAGACAGAACGCGATCTGTTATGGCAGGCTCTTACCGACGTGCATCACACCGGACGCCCTCACGCGGTGACCCTCGTCGGTCCTGCCGGTATCGGCAAGACCCGCGTCGCCCATTGGCTTGCCCGGCGCGGCCATGAACTCGGCGCCGTCGACGTCCTCGAGGCTTCCCACAGCCCGATCTCGAGCCCTGCTCACGGACTGAGCCGGATGTTTGCCGATTTTCTGGGCTGTACAGGGTTGTCGCGCGAACAGATTTTGGAGCGGGTGCGCCACTTCTACTCCCTCGATGGCCCGGTTGATCAAGATCAACTCTACCAATGCACGGCATTGACGGAATTGCTCGCTCGCGGCGCCGATCCGGATTTTTCGGAGGACGACGCCCGGATTCGATTCGGAACTGCGGAGGAGAAATTCGTCGTCTGGAGACGCCTGCTTCAGCGTCTGGGAAAGCGCCGATTGCCCTTACTCTTACTCGATGACATTCACTGGGGAAGCGATACTCTTCAATTTGTGCGCTATCTCCTCGACGAGTCCAGCCACAATGAAGTGCCAGCGCTGGTGCTCATGACCGTTCGCCGAGAAGCGCTGGAGGACTTTCCGATGGCCAAGGGCTTGCTCGATGAGCTGCGACAGCGGCCCTTCGTTCAGTGGCAGGCTCTGGGACCACTAAGTGAGAAAGAGCACCGGCAATTGATCCACAATTTGCTGGGCCTCGAATCACAGGTCGCCGACGATGTCGCCCAGCGGACGGCGGGAAATCCACTCTTCGCCATCCAGTTGGTCGGAGACTGGGTGGAGCGGGGTATTTTGGAATTGAGTGACCAGGGATTTCGTCTTCCCGATGGTGTGGAAGCGCCTCTGCCAGAAGACGTCCATCACCTGCTTTTACAGCGCCTCGAGGAACTCCTGGGACAGGAGATCGACGAGTCCCCTGGTGACGCTCTGATAGCACTGGAGTTGGCCGCTACCCTGGGGCGGGAGGTCAGCTATCGGGAGTGGATGCATGTGTGTCGGTTGGCGTCGGTGGCGACCCCTTCTCATTTGCTCGATGAGATGGCGTCGCGATCCCTGGCTCGAGTCGGCGAGCGCGGATGGACTTTCGTCCATGGAGCGCTGCGCGAAACCCTGGAGCGCCTGGCCCGAGATCAACAACGGCTTCAAGGTCATCATCATCTATGCGACCAGATGCTCGAGACTGTCTACGAGACGTCGCGACAGGATCTGGCGCCGCGACGGGCCCGTCATTTGCTGGCCGCCGGCAAAGAAGAGATGGCACTCCAGCCGCTATTACAAGGAGTTCGCCACTATCGGCTGACCTCGGCATTGGACTCTGCTGAGGCCATGGAAGATCTCCACGCCGATACTCGCAAAAAACTCGGTATCGGCGATGATGATCGGCGCACCATTGAGGGATGGCTCGAGCGTGCTCAAATCTTCGATAAACAAGCTCAGGTCCAGCAGGCCATCGCTATCCTCGACCGGGCCGAAGAACAATGTCGCCGCCACGAATGGCCCCGATTGCTCGGCAGGGCCTGCAATATTCGAGCACTGATCGTCAATCGCCAGGGACAACCGGAAGAAGCTCTTGAGGCGGCGACCAGGGCGCTGGAGATTTTCGAATCCCTCGACGACGAGCGGGGCATCGCCATCTCCTATAATCGCATGGCCTGGGCACTGTATTTGGTCGATGAATTGGCACGGGCTCGTGAGTTGATGAAAAAGGCCAATCAATGCTTCACCGAATTGGGCGAAGAGTGGTATCGCGCCGAGACACTCTCCGGTACGGGCTCCATCCATTTTAGCCTCGGCAATTACGACCGGGCTCGTGATTTCTTGGTTCGCGCCCGGCGGGCATACGATGAATTAGGAGATCTCTCCGGTGTCTCGAAGTGCTTCAACAACCTCGGCGATGTCCACCGCTACGGCGGCGACCTGGAGCAGGCTGTCGAGTGTTATTCGCAGGCCGTCCAAATGCGACAGCGGTTGGGCCTGGAACGCAACGTCGTCCAATGCCTCAATCTGGGCATCGCCAAATTGGAGCAGCGAGAATTTGAAGAGGCCCGGACGTGGTTTGAAGAAGCCCGACAGGTGGGTGCCCGGGCCGATCGAACCGGTTTTTTTGGTGTTATCTACGCCGGATTGGCCGGAAGCGCTGCCGGTCTCGATGACTGGAGCCGCTTTGACACCGAAGTCGAAGAGGCCCGCCGTTGTCTCGAGGCCAACGCACTCGTTCCCACCGACCTGACCTCCATCCTACGGATGGCCGGTGACCGGGCTCGTCATAAAGGCCACCACCAGAGAGCCAAACGGGCCTATCGTCTCGCTCTCGCACAGGCCCCGGAGCAAGGCGACGCCCGGGAGGTGCTCGAGCACATCGAAGAGGCTCTCGATTCTCTGTCGTAGCGGACTGCAGAGTGTTTCGCTCGGGATGTTTCGTTTGTGAGCGATGAAACTTCTGATGTACCTCGGTGCATGAGCTCTGTATACTCTCCCCCAAGACCTCTCAATACGGTGCATTTTCAGCACCCGGGAGAATCCCGCTTTCTATTGAAAATCGCCTCACCTCACTCCTTTTAGGGACTTGCACTATGTGGTGTTTGTCCCAATGGGTCCCGTGCGTCTCGTCGTTCGGCGATCGGAAACCGCGCACATTTTTTGTCGGAGAATATGAAGATGCCCAGATACACAGCCCTCATCTCGATATTGACAATCGCATTCCTCTCTGTGGCCCTGGCCTGCGGTGATGATGACAACGACAACGGAAATGCCAGCCCTGGTGGCAACGGAAATGCCAGCCCTGGTGGCAACGGAGGACCCGGGGGCGGATCGGCAGGAAATGTCAGCTTCGAGTTCAGCGGTGAGGCAGACGGACAAAAAGACGGGATTGCCTACGTCGGCACCTTCGAATCGGAACATTCCTCGAATTATCAATTCAATTTCACCGATACTGACACATTCTTTATGACCCTGTCGCGGATGGGGGAAGGCACAGACGCTCCAGACGAGGGTACCTACTCCATCGGTGGAATGGTCGCCGATTTCTGGGTCAGCTTCGAGCTCTACGAGGACGGTGATGCATCGAATTCGGTAGATTACGCTGCGACATCCGGAGAGACGGGCACATTGGAGATCACCAGTTCCGGGTCGTCTTCCATGGTGGGAACCTTCGAGTTCACCGCCCCCAATATCTCGGATATGGAGGGCGGAGGCGAGATTACCGTCTCCAACGGTGAATTTACGGC
>SKPJ01000242.1 GCA_007119595.1 Myxococcales bacterium | reverse complement strand
GTCGAAGCGGCGTTGCGGCTCACTCGACGATGCTACATCGCATCGCCTCGTCGCCGCGCCTTGTCCGACGCACACTCGACTTTGCAGTCTATCTCCATCAACTTCTGCTCACGGCGTTATATTGGCGCTATAGATGTAAATGGATTGCATTTGCGGTTAAGTCTGGTATATATGTGCGAGCTGGAAACTGGAATTAGTCTGTAGTTCCTGCTTTGCATCGCACGTAAAGTCATTTTCTACCTGGAGTTTTCGATGGATCTGTCTACACGCAAGTTTTCATTACTTCTCGTCCCACTACTCTTCGCCGTACTCCTGGGCGCCTGCCACGACCACGAGGCCGGCGCATATGGGATTTTCGAAGTAGAATTGATCGATCGCGCCGATGACTCGCGCATTGCTGACGTCCACGGCGATCACTGGCACGGGCAGATTGTGGTGGAAGAGGGCGGCGAGCACCTATCAGTGGGTTTTCGTTTTCTCGACGAGGATGAGGACCAAATCGATATCGACCTCGGCGGTGATATTACGTATGAGGTGCGCGACTTCGACGATTCGATCGTCGCCGTAGATACGCACAGCGACCACTTTCATGTCCACGGGCTCCAGGTTGGTGACACCATCACCACCTTCTCCCTGATGGAAGACGGAGAGACTATCTACGAATTTGGTGAGGGGTCCCCGGTGACCGTGATCGTCACCGAAAGTGAATGAACGATGGGATCAGAAGTGACCGTGTTCCAGAAATGACGCGATCTTTGAGTGAACGTCGGGTCGATTCATGATGAAGGTATGCGCCGAGGAGACGACCTCGTGGCTATCCTCGGCTTCGAGGTGAGTTTCGTCGACCTTGACCTTGCCATCGTATTGGCCGGCGATGATTCCAACGTCGCGCTCTTCGAGCTGCGGCAATGTGCGGACTGTACTCTGATCGTCGGTGACCAGGTCGTCCAGCGGATCGAGCAACCAACTGAGCCATTCGGCATATCGATCGGCCATCTCCGCTCCCTGATTCGGGGGGGCGAGCATGACCACGCGCCCGGGCTCCGGGGGGGGGGCGTTGCTGAGCACCCATCGGGTGATGATATTTCCAAGGCTGTGACCGACGAAATGTATCTGGTCCGGACGGGGCTCTTCGATGGCTCTTAATTCATCGGCCAACTCCTTTCCCAGTTCATCGACGGTGCAACAGGTGCTTGAATAGCCCCAGTTCAGTACCTGGTAGCCCATGCGATCCAGGTTCCATTCCAGAGCGAGCATCGAGAATTGGGTTCGGCCGAGGCCGTGAATCAAGACCACCATCTGCGATTCTTTCGAGTCTGTTGCGCCGGTGTTTGCAGTCGAGCTTTCATCACCGTTCGATGAGGCCTCGGCGCCCGTGTCAGTATTTGTACGAATCTCGTCGCCGGTTGAGTCAAGCGAGTCCTCGCTGGACGTGGTCGAGCTGTCACATGAGATATGAATAGCCATCAGACACAGAAGTACCAGGGCGAGGCTGCCAGGTGCGCATCGCCGTCGGATGGTCAGATTGCAATGGGGGAAAGTCATGGAACGGATCATTTCCGCGAAAGACTACAATAACCTCGATGTTCGTGCCCTCGTCTAACAACAACCCACCGAATGAGCATTTCACACCGTCGGCGAAGATCGTCTGTAGATGTCGATGACGGAACGCCGATGATGGAACTCAGATCGCCTCGCGATTGTCTTCGACGTGGGCCTCGGCGCTGTTTTTGACGTGATTGAGCACTCGCAGGTGGATGCGATGAATCACCTCGTCGGACCACAATTTCCAATACGAAACGGGCCAGATGTGGTGGCGATACCAGGTGGTTCCCGTGAGTTTCGTGCCTCCATCCGGTAATTCCTCGAGTAAGAACTCACCGCGCTCGGAGACCAAAAAGTCGTCGATATGGGGAGCATCGATGGTCTCAAAGGGGGTCAACTCCTCCATGGACGGGGGTTGTTCTTCGACATCGAAGGCCAGACGATGCGGTTCGTCCCAGGTGTGGATCGGCTCCACGAAGGGCCCGGTGCTGAAGTGGCAATAGCGCACTGCGCCCTCTCCCTCGCCTTTCATCTCCGCATGGGTCGGATAGGCGATTCCAGTCTTGAAAATCCAGTGTTCGGGAGGGGGCAGTTGCCCGAAATCGACGACGTGATCCCATACCACCTGTGGCGGAGCGTCGATGGTCACCGAGGTTTCGATCGGCGTCAGCGGCGGGGTCCGGTCCTCGACTCCCTCAACTCCCATGATGAGTGGAACCAACGCGAAGGTGGATACCACCAACATGGTCGTCGTCGGTCCCGACAAAAAGGTTCGTTGGATCAAAAAGCCCACCGTTCCTCCCATCAGCGCCAAGGCGACACCGATCGGACCGGCCATGAAGATGCAAATCAAGCCCTCGATGGCGAGGACAATCAGCAGTCCGCCAAAGAGGCACATCGACAAGGTGGCGACGCCCATGCTGCTCAGATAACCCCGGCGCTCGCTATAGCCGTACAACAAGACCGATGTCATTCCGATCACGAAGGGGAGCCCCACAAAAAGGCCCCACCCGTACACCGCCATATATTCGATGCCGAAGAGAAGCACGATAATTCCCGGAGGCACGGTGATGACAAGTGCCATCGCCGCGCTCCCCAGCGCGCCGTTGGGCACCATGCGATCCAATAATCCCGTGGGCTCGTCATCGCCATCCTCATCGCTCCCGTCGCCGTCACGGGGGCGCAGACCGGAGGGGAGTACCGATAGGGTCACGAATAGCAATAGATTGACGACAGGGACAAAGAAAAAGGCCACCAGCCACTCCGGCAAGCCAATGGAGCGCAGCCGTCGCACGGTCAACCAGATACCGACGAGAATAAAGGGAAGTGAAATCGCCAACATGACGCCGAAGAAGGTCTGATCCGCTGACGTCAACTGCATCAAAGACTGGTCGTCTGCCGGAGCCAGATAGCGGATTGGCGTCCACGGTTCATCGAAGGTCATGACGGCCACAAGCCGATCAATATTGTACTTGATCGCCATCAATACGACGCCAATGGCGGCGTATGCTCCACGGCTTAATTCTCGATTGAGACTTATGAATTGGCGAATCGATTCCAGCATACGGCCGTCCGGGACTGCGATTGGCTTAAGTGTCTGATGTGGCCGGTGAGTCTAATCGAAAAGCAACCGAAGGAAAACACCTGCCTCGCCAATTGCCGGTGGTAGATTTCCAGTAGACCTGGGCTGCTTCCAATCAATCACCGGCGAAATTGAAGTCGTCGCGATGGCGATTGAGAAGCTCGCTCAATCGGCGTTTGAGCTCCGTTGTCTTCGAACTCCAGACCGCGAGTTCGACATCGACATCGGCGCCGAATTCCCGGTCTGTGATCCGGGCTATTTCGAGGGCTTTGACGAAGCGCTCGAGGCTGTCGTAACGCTCGTAGGGAACGGTCACACACAGGTGGCTTTCCGGATGACGCACGGTAGTTCCGGCCGCTTTTACGGCCGCTTTGGCGGCGTCGCGGTAGGCCCGTTTAAGTCCCCCCATGCCGAGCTTGGTTCCGCCGAAATAGCGAACGACGATAACCAGGGCATTTTCGATCTCCTCAGTGCTCAATAACTGCCAGATGGGAAACCCACCGGTTCGCGCCGGCTCGCCATCGTCGTTGGAGCGGTCGATACGAGCTGCTCCGAGCCCCACACGGAGTCCGTAACAGACGTGGCGGGCGTCGTGATGGTCCGAGCGCACCTGTGCGACCTTCGCCTGTGCTGCCTCTTCGGTACCGATGGGTACGGCCTCGCCCAGAAAACGGCTCCCCTCGACCTTGATCTCCGATGTGCCCGTGCCCGCCAGGGTGCGGAATGCGTCGGGATCGTCATAAGTGTTGTTCTGTGAGTCGTCGGACATCTCGAATCTCAAAAAGTGGTGAGCTTGTGAGTTGGTAGATGGCAAAGTACCGTATTTATCACTGACGAATCATGGCAATCCATCACTTCTCCACAGGACGCCGGGGCGTGGGCCTCGAGTCCCTTCGGAGTGTGCAGCGAGGTAGACACGATGTTCACGAGTTCGAGGCATATTGTCCAACGACGCATTTTCCTGTTTTTCACTGCTCTCGTATTTGCCTTAACGGCCTGTTCCAGTGAGGACGATCACGACGATCTCGATACTGGGGTCACCGACGTAGGCGATGAGGACGCGGCGCCGGACGTCGAAGTGATAGAGGATGTCCAGCCGGACACAGACGATGAAGACGCTGGTGATACCGGCGATACGACCCACGATGTAGGCGAGGATCCCGGGGATCACGTGGAGCTCGACCTCGAGCCCTATATGGAGGGCGCACCGGACCCGGATGGGTCGGTACAGGTGTATGAGATCACCGATGAATCGGATTTGATCGAAGGTGGATCGGCGACCAGCCGCGTCGGAGACTATGTGCTGGAAAACGACCGGGTTCGCTTCGTGGTCGAGCAGGACAACCGCAATATGAACCCCTGTCCTTGGGGCGGCAATATCATCGATGCTGAATATCGTTCCCAGGAATACGGTGGAGATATCCTCGGTGAAATCTGTCTCTTCTTGAATGCCGACCAGACCTTTAAACCCGAGACTTACGAGGTGATTCACGACGGTTCAGAAGGGGCCGCCGTATTGGCGGTCAGCGGTCGCACTGAAATCCTCGATTACCTCAATGTAGAGGGTATGATCGCCCAATTGGGGGCATCGGCTGCCGATCTCTTTGTACTCAAGCCCGATGAGTTGTTGCCCCTGGCGATCACCAAATACTACGTATTGCGGCCGGGTGACCTGGGGGTGCGCACGTTGACGATGCTTCGAAATGACGGCGATGAAACACTCCATCTCGTGGCCAGTCATTTATTGGTCAGCGGCGCTGATGGCGCCTATTTCAATCCCCTGAGCAGTATGGGCGGGTTTGGTTATGAAGGGCGGGGGCTGATGAATACCAATCCCGACCGACTTCCCTTTTTGGCGCTGTTGGCTGAACAATCGGCGATGGCTTATATGCCGCGCCCCGACGACAGAATCGATGCCGACTTGCCGGTGAGTGGTTCCTATTTGACGATCTTCAACGTCGCTGCTTCCGTGTTGGGCCGCACGGATATCATCGGCACTCTTCTGGCTACGGAAGGACAGATCTCCAATATGGAGGGAATCCTCCATATCGAACCGGGGGAGATGGATATGATCGAGCATTGGACCTATGTCGGCGACGGCGATCTGTCGACGATGATCGATGTGATGTACGCCGAGTTGGGCGCTGAAACCGGTGCAGTGGAGGGAGTGGTTGTCGATGCCGACGCAGCGCCCGTGCCGGGCGCAAGAGTCACCGCTGTAAATGGAGATGGCCGCACCATGAATCAGACCATTTCCGACGAAAGTGGGGCCTATCATATGCGCGTACCTCCGGGCAGCTATGAGCTCCCGGCGCGATTGGACCGTGACGTGACGGTCTCACCGCCGACGGAGAGTGTCACGGCCGACGAGACGACCAGTGCCGATGATCTGGTTCTTCAGTCCGCCGGAACGATCTCGGTCAGTGTACGCAGTCCGGACGAAACCCCCGTGCCAGCTCGGGTGACAGTGATCTGCGACGGCGTCTGTCCCCACAAGTCGACGCCCAATGAAGAAGACGTGACCACCGATGGATTGCCCGAACAGTGGGCCACCGTGGAATGGGTCGGCGTCACCGGCGATCTGGCGTTTTCGGTTCCCGAAGGGGAGTACCGGGTGGTCGTCAGCCGTGGATTGGAGTGGTCGATTTGGCCCGAGGGTTTCGCCGACACTGGCGGGGCGTTTGTCGACGTCGCTGCCGGTGAGACGGTTGACCTCGATGCCGAAATCGCCCGGGTCGTCGACACGAGCGGAGCGTTGTCCGGAGATTTTCACGTCCACACCATCTCTTCACTCGATAGTACGACCCCCAAAGAGGACCGCGTATTGACATTTTTGACCGAGGGAGTCGATGTCATCGTCAGCACCGATCACGACGTCATCGCCGACTATGGCCCGGCGGTCGAAGCACTGGATGCCGAAGAGCATATGGTCAGTCTTATCGGCAATGAAATTACCACCATCGATCTCGGACATTACAACGGTTTTCCCCTGACGATCGATGAGTCCCATCGTCGCGGTGGCGCCATGGACTGGGCGGGAGGAGCTGATTTGGCGGTTCCACCATCGGATATCTTCGATTGGATTCGCGAATATCCGGGAGAGCAGGTGGTCCAGATCAATCATCCCGACTCCAGCTATATGTCCTTTTCCGATGTGTTGCGCGGCATTTCCTACGGCGATACCTCGCGGATGCGGGTTCGAACCCCGGACTACGATCCGGAAACCGGCGATACCGGGCTCTGGAGCGACGACTTCTCGGCGATGGAATTGATGAATGGCGATAATATGGAGCGGTTTTATGGCGTCGCCCGCTGGTGGCTGACACTGATCGGGCGCGGTCATTCCGCAACGGGCACGGCGGTCACCGATACTCACACTCGTTACGGGCGGTCACTGGGCGCCGTTCCACGCACTTTCGTCTACGTCGACGATGACAAGGACAGTGCCACCGACTTCGACACCGGTCATTTCGTCGAATCCGTCAACGCTCAGCGCGCCATCGGAACCAACGGTCCTTTCGTGCGCGTCGAGGCCTCCAATGACGCCGGCGACACAGTTGGGCTGGGCGATGTGCTTGAAACTGGCGGCGAAGCGGTCAACTTCGAGTTGACCATCGAGGTGCCGGAATGGATCGATGTCGACCGCATCGAGATGATCATGAACGACGTCGACGTGGTGACCGATCCCGGGGAGTACAATACGGAGCCCATTGAACCCACGGAGAGCTTCGAGGTCGAACTCAGTGAGGAGCACCTCGAGGTGGTCGCCGCCGGCGCAGGGGAGCACCGACGCTATCGGACGACCATTCCAATCGAGGTCGAGGCCGAGGAGGATGCCTACGTGATCTTTTTCATCCGCGGAAGCAGCGGGATGTATCCCGTATTGCCCGATGACGACATCGAGCCCTTTGCATTCACCAACCCTATCTATCTCGATACGGACGGCAATGGATACAGCAATCCGCCCCTCGCAGAATTGGCAGGCTCCGATCCTCCGGAACCCCATCCCACGATGCTGAAGGGGCCGGTGGACGCCGATTTAGAGCATGGTCATCAGCTCAGCAGGGAGGAGATTCTAGAGCGCCTCGAACATCTCGAGCCCCTCCATCAGCACTGATCGATGGCCGTTATGACGCGGCGCGTCAAAAGGGTTGTGACGCACCGCGTCATGCGCTATATTCGCCTGACCATCGTCGGACGTCGGCGGTGCGTTCATAAGACTTACACGTAGATCAGGAGCAGTGCGATGGCACAGTCAATACTTTCCAACCTCAATATAAACCTCTCAAAACAGCGGCTCGAGGAGGTACAACAAAGCCTCGCCGACAAGCGCGAACAGCTAAAACAGCAATCGACCAAAGTCACCGGACGGCTGCGCGACGCATCTCTGACCACAATCTACGGGCTGGGGGCGACTACTTTGTCGCGTGCCGCAGAGGTGAGCACGAAGGTACCTGTCGTGCGTAGCGGGGCGGAGGGACTTCGCGAGAAATCGGCGCAATTGCAACAAGCGGGAGACGCAGTGCAGCGTCCGCCGATTGCAAATTATGACGAACTCAACGTCAAACAGGTCGGTGAGGCCCTTGAAGGTCTGTCGGTCTATGATCTGGAGAAGGTAAAGCGCTACGAGAAGGCCAATAAAGACCGCGTCACCGTGCTTCGACAGGTCGATCGATTGGTGGATTGAGCACGACCGATCGGTGGCGTGATCAGCAAGTGGGGGGATTCTTTATTCATCCGGTGGTTTTTCTTCACCTTGTTCTTTTTCGAGCTCTTTTTCCTCTAATTTTTTCAAGATATTCTTCGCTCGAATGCCGAGGACGATCAACAAGATAAGTGCCGCCACGGCGCCTCCGATATAGATGGCCCATTCAGTGGGGGTTTGCTCCTGGGCATCGAGGAGCAGGCGACCACCGTGGCCGAGGCTCAACATCAATGCCCATCCGGGCAGTGAACCGACCAGACTGGCCCACAAAATGGTGTGCAGCCGCAGTGGCGTCACACCCATCAACAGATTGGCAAGATTGGAGGGGAGTAGATTGCTCAGTCGCAGCAGGACCACCGCTTTCCAACCCATCTGTGCGACCGCTTTTTCCATGGCCCGCAAATGGTCGCTCTCCTCCGCACGGTCGGCGACCCAGGTGCGGCCCAGCCATCGGGCCACCGCGTGACTGACGATATTGGCCAGACTGGTGCCGACGACGATTACGGCCAATCCTCCAAAGAGACCAAAGTGCAATCCCGCCATCAGTTGTAGGGGCGCCGGGGGAAGAGCAAAATTCCACACGATATATACCAATATAAACAGGACGACGCCCCGGGGGCTGCGCCATCGATCGGGATCGGTCAATACGTCGTTCCACGCCTCGACGGGGACCAACACGGCAGCGGCAAACAAGGCCAGCACCAAAAACCCCAACAGTGCCACCCGTATTCGCTTCGTGTTCATCGATCGGTCCCGTGATCGCGGCATGACGCCTTGAATCTGAGCCCGTGGTGGGAATCTTTTCGATAACCCAACATCCCCGCGGGGGGGAACCACCGACCCACTGGCTCGGTTGTCGTTCAAGTTAAACACGAGGTCTGTGATGCCGCGTCCTTATCGCCACGTCGATCCTCCGAATCAGCGCTCACTTCAAAACCTGGAGCGCCTGGCGTTGGCGGTGGGAAACTACGTCAATGTCGCCGATGGGGTTTCGCTGACCCTGCACCGCGTGGTCGAGGCGTTGCACCGTCGGGGGGTGGAGGTGGCCGTGATCGCTCCCGACGGAGATCATCCCGACCTGGCAAGTCCCCCCCATATGATCAGCGTTCCATCGGTGGGACTGCCGATTCAAAAAGGGTATCGCGTAGCCCTCGGCCTCGATCGCAAGACGATCTCGGCAATGGACCGCTTTGATCCCCAGTTGGTTCACGTGGCGACCCCCGATCTGGCGGGTTGGATGGCGACCCGTTATGCCCGGCGCCGGGGGCTGAAACTGATCGGCACCTACCACACCAATTTTGCGGCCTATCTCGACTACTGGGGGCGTGTGCCGTCGATGCTCACGTCCGTCGCCTGGCGTTTAAAGCGCTCCTTTTATCAGCACTTCGACCAGGTCTTTGTTCCGACCCGGGCCCTGGGGGAGGAACTCGTCGATCGCGGTGTGCTGCGCCATTTTGCGGTGCTGGCCCGGGGAGTCAATCAACAGCGTTTCAACCGCCGATGTCGATCTCCACAGTGGCGCCAGAGTCTGGGCATCAATGACGACGAGATCGTGGTCTTGTTCTGCGCTCGCATCGTCTGGGAAAAGGGACTCCGCACCCTGGTACGTGCTCTGCGATGGATGCGGAATCGAGGCGTGGATTTTCGCACTCTCATCGTCGGAGACGGAGCGCAGAAAAACTGGCTACAAAAACAGCTTCCCGATGCTCAATTTACCGGGTTTTTGACCCACGATGCGCTCGCCTGTGCCTACGCGAGCTCCGATCTGTTTTTGTATCCCTCAACGACGGATACCTTCGGAAATGTGACCCTGGAGGCCATGGCCAGCGGCTTGCCCGTCGTCGGGGCCCGGGCGCCAGGCACTCGCACATTGGTCCAACATGGCGAAAGCGGAATCCTCGTAGCCCCCGATGATCCCCGGGCTCTTGCTGAGGCCGCCATCGGACTGATTGAAGACGATGACGAGCGTCGACGGATCGCCGACGGAGCCGCGCGCCGGGCTCGCAAGTTTCAGTGGTCCGAAATCCTGGGTCGATTCGCCACCGACCTCGACGAGCTGGTCGCGTGATCATCGCTCACAACACTCGCAAAGAGGGGTGTTCAGCGGGGCGCAATTCTGCGACGATGTCGCCGACTTGCGCCGTTGATACCCTCTGCATTCCCCTTTTGCTGAGTACTATGTTTCAATTTCTGTCGCGCTGGGCACAGCGAAATCTCGATCGTTTGATGAACTTTTATCCACCTTATCTGGGTGCCGGAATTCACGTCACCGAGATGGATGAGGACATGCGGCATATACGGGTGGAGATGCCGCTTCGATTCTACAATCGAAATTACGTGGGAACCCACTACGGAGGATCGCTGTATTCGATGTGTGACCCCTTTTATATGCTGATGCTGCTCCACAACCTCGGCAGCGATTATATCGTCTGGGATCGCAAGGCGAGCATCGAATTCAAAAAGCCCGGGCGGACCCGGGTCAGCGCGGAGTTCGAACTCACACAGCACAGAATTGACGAAATACGAAAGGCGGCGGATGAACAGGGCAAAACGCAGCCGGACTTCGAAATCGAGATCGTCGACGCCGAAGGCGATGTGGTCGCCGTCGTAGACAAGGTGGTCTATGTGCGCAGAAAAAAACGGTGAAGTGCTTCGATCATACCAAGACTTCACCGATGGGGGGCTCGCGGGTGACCGTCTCATATGCTGCGCGCCCGGAGGAGTAGAGGGTTTTGTCACGACCGCGCAGCCGATCGATGAAGTGCAATTCCAGTGTTCCTAATTTGGTATTGGAGCACCACACGTCGGAGCCATCGGTGTCGATGTAGCGAACCCGGGCCAGCGCTTGGCCAGCGCGCGCCTCTCCGGTGAGTCGAAGTTCGCCGTCGTCGGCGCTGAATCGCCAGATTCTTCGATCGAAGTGGGAGCTCGTCCGAAAAACCTGCAGTGGACCGTGGAATGCGTAGCGTCGACCGTCGACGAATAAAACCAGGGCCGTCATTAGCGGTGAACCCCGGCCGGCGATCAATGCCCTTGCCGACAATCCCTCGAATACGGCATCTTCGTCGTCATCGAAATTGTTGCAGTGGGACCAGGCCCAACTATGTCCGGCGATTTTCGATCCCTGAATATGTCCCACCATTCCCGGGGCATCCGCAAATTCAACCACTTCGTCACCGACGCGTACGCGACCCCCCACACGAAGATCGCAAAAGCAGGATTCATAGGTGCTCTGTGCCAACCCCAGGGTCTCCAAGATGGGAGGTACAAAGCCATAGCGACGTCCCGAGTCCCTCCAATGAAGATCCCAGGTGATATCGCCGGCCGATCCGAGTGCGTTGCCGTCGTCCAGATGGGCATCATCGACTCGGAAGGTCGCGTGGCGTCCCTGAAAGCGAAGCGGCGGGCCCACCTCGGTGCTCGGCTCTCGCCCGGCGACCGGTCCCGGTCTGTCCAGGTCATCGAGCCACCATCGCTTTTTGCCACCAATCATCTCGTCGCCGTCGAACCAGACCGCCCAGCATGAGGCCTCTTGGATTGCTCCATCGAGGGTTTTGTAGCGAAACCAGAGTGCACGCTCGTCTGGGATATCCACTTTTCCGTACCAGACCTCGTAATGAGGACCGACGCCGCGCCATTGACGATCAAAGCCGGGAATCTTCGCTTGTGTCACGGGTCGTGCCATAGGAAAAGCTCTCGATGTGTCGGATCACTAGATTGCGCTGTATTGGCGAGATGACTGGTAATTTTGACGCGATGTTGTATGAATGTCCATGTGGTGAGTTAGTGAACACTTACTTGCGCCTGCCGAGGAGTGAATTGCCGATCGACTGCAGGTGGATTGCCAACTCGAGGTGAAAGATGAGTCAACGATTGAATTTGGTCACAGGAGCCACCGGGTTTTCGGGAGCTTATGTGGTGCGCAATCTGTTGCGGCGCGGTGAAAAAGTAGTGGGCACCGATCTGTCGACAGCGCTGAATAATGTCGAGCAGATCGAGGCGCTGGAGTCGGTGGGTGTGGAGTTCGACCACCCGAACCTGGAGTTGATTCCATCGGATCTACTGGATAAGGAATCGCTCAAACCTCTTTTCGAGCGCCCGATCACTCATGTCTTTCATACGGCATCGCTATTTGATTATAGCGCAAGCTATGAGGTGCTGCGGCGAATCAACGTCGATGGAACCCGAAATCTTCTCGAATTGGCGATGGATGCCGATTCTCTAGAGCATTTTATTCACTGGTCGACCTGCGGGGTGTTTGGAAAGCCCTACACCGCGGCGGACGGGAGCAAAGTAAATATCCCCTTCGACGAGAATTGCTCCTCCCCAAAGACGACGCCCCACGACGCGACCGAACCGGAGGGAACCCACCTCGTCAACGACTACTCGGTCTCGAAGTGGGAACAGGAAAAGATGGTCTGGCGCCTTTACGAGGAAGAGGATTTTCCGGTCACCGTCGTGCGCCCGGCGCCGATTTACGGGCCTGGCAACAACTACGGGCACGGCGGGATCATTTTGTCGATCGCGTTGGGACTGGTACCGGCGATTCCGAGGGACGCCGAAAACTACATCACCACGTCGGTGCACGTCGACGACGTGGCCCGATTTGCCATCTTCGCATCCGATCGGCCGGAGCTAATCGGCGAGGATTTCAATATCGTCGACAATAGCATCATTTCCTACCACGAATTTCTCAACTACATCGCGTTGCTAACGGGCCGCAAGATGCGCGATATACCGCTGGTGCCGGTGACGGCGTTATATCCGATTATGTCCAAGGCATCGGCGGCATGGACCTGGCTGCAGCGTCGATTCGGCATTCCCCGGGTGCGCGTCTTCGAGGTGCAATCGGCGGAATATATCAGCTCCAGCTATTGGCTGAGCAACCGAAAGACCTTGGAGGCCGGATTTGAATATCGCTATCCCGATGTGCGGGAGGGGCTAAAGGATACGGTGGCCTGGTTTCGCGATATGGGATGGCTCACCGACAAGAGCAAGACGCTCCAATCCGAGGGGACGAGCGCCAAGCTCTGAGTTCGGTGGTTCATCGGGTTATTTGCGTCCCGTCCAGCCCTTCATGGATCGCGTGGCGCCGGTGACATCCATGATCGTATCCACCACTGGGGTCGGCAAAAGCGCGCGCAGGGCGGGGGTGATTTTTACGATGAGCGGCTCCTGGACGTGAAGTACGTCGTCCTCGATGGCTTCCATAATGCGATCGACGACAAAATGGGGCTGAAGCATGGGCATCAACAGCGGAGCCTTGGCGCCATCAAACATCCCGGTGTCGACGAATCCCGGGGCGATGATGCTGACGCTGACGTGATCGAAGCCATCCTGTTTGAGTTCCAGCCGCAGTGCTTCGCTAAATCCGGTGACAAACCACTTGCTGGCACAATAGATCACCTGCCGAGGGACGCCGACGAGGCCGGCGACGCTGGCGAGTTGGACCAGATGGGTGTCCGTTCCCTTTTTCAGATCGGGCAAAAAGTACTTGGTCATCCAGTGGACGGCGTTGATATTGACGTCGAGCATCAACTGATCGGCGCCGTCGTCGATATCCTCGTAGTTGCCGCCGGTGACGACGCCGGCATTGTTGACGAGGATGTCGATTCGGCCCACCTCGTCGGCGACTTCTTCGCGCAATTTTTTGATCTGTTTTCGGTGCGACAAATCGCGCACGAAGGTGTGAACCGGTTTTTCAAAACGAGCCAGATCTTCGGCGACCTGCTCCAATGGTTCTTCATCGATATCGACCAATAATAACTGGGCGCCACGTCGAGCAAATTCTTCGGCCATGCGGCGACCCATTCCACGCGCCGCGCCGGTGATAAGCGTCTTCTTGCCTCGAATATTCGTCATCATGACTCCTGGATTTCAACAGTTTCGATGGGGTGTTAGGCCGGAAGTATACATCGCTTTCGATGTTCGTACAGGCTGTTTGGACAGATGTGTCAACCGCTGTGCCAAAGGTCGACGGAGAGTCCACCATTTTTGAAGGTGGTCACCGGCTGCAGTGCACCGTCGTGGTGGTCTGCGACCTCCGCGCGGCGTTCTCGGGGCCACAAAAAGCAGAGTTCGCCGTCGCCATCGCGTCCTTTCCAGGCGTCGAGGAGATAGGTCAATGCGTTGCCATCTTCGAGGCGGCTTCCGTAGGGAGGATTGGTGACAATCCAGTAGTCCCCGTCGGGCAGGGCCGTATCCGACAGATCGGCGACCGATAACTCGACGAAGTCGGCCACACCCGCCCGATCGAGATTGCGCCGGGCCACCTCGATGACGTTGGAGTCTTTGTCGCGGCCGATAATGGGGGCAGCTACGGTGTCATTGATATCATCGCGCATTTTGCCGCGGATTTCGCTGTAGCGTTCGGGCTGAAAATTACGCCATTTTTGAAAGGCGAACGAGCGCTGCAGTCCCGGCGGACTATCCACGGCGCGACAGGCCGCTTCACCGGGGATAGTGCCGCTTCCGCACATGGGATCGACGAGCCCGTACTCCGGCTTCCATTCGATGGTTTCCAGCATGGCAGCCGCGATGGACTCCCGAAGCGGGGCCTCACCGATCTCGGTGCGCCAGCCGCGGCGATGCAGCATATCGCCGCTGGCGTCCAGATTGAGCTGACAGCGATCGTCGTGGAGCCGGACCATGATGCATTGAACGTCCGGACCGCCGGAGTCGACGAAGGTCGGGGTCGACTCGTTGTCGAGGTCTTGATCGAATCGGTCCCGAAGTGCATCGACGACGGCATCCCGAATTTTACCGGTGTGATACAGTCGGGACTTCGACGAATTCGCGCGGACCTGGATGGGGTGTTCGCCGCCGAGGAGTCGCTCCCAGCCGTAGCGCCGGGTCTTGTTGTATAATTCCGGGGCATCGCAGGCTCGAAACTCGTCGACGCGAAGCCAAATGCGCGTGGGGGTCGTGAGCTGAAGGTGAGCGGCATATAAGGTCTTGCGCGCCGCATCGAACTCCACGCCACCGTCCAATATGCGGGCTCGTTTCCCGCCCATACGGCGAACCTCGGTGAGCAATGCGGGCTCGAGTCCGGGCTGAATGGATGCAAAATAGGTTTGGGCCATGGATGTCCAGTCTTTTAGGGCAAGAGGAACAGCCTGTCTCTATCATCTCTTGCCCTTGCTCCCAACCTCAGCCGAGATCGAAGACCAGAATTTCAGCGCCATCACCGTTTTCAAAGATGAGCTCCGTCTCGTCGGTGACCGCCGCGCCATCT
>SKPJ01000276.1 GCA_007119595.1 Myxococcales bacterium | reverse complement strand
TACACCCCACCCCGTAGCCCAGATCGACGACGTATACCGGATACCCCTTGCGCGCCAGGGCCCGCTTGAGCCGGAAAAACGCCAACCCCCGCCCCATAAATCCGGGCACCAACACCACGGGCCGACGATCGCCGTACTCGTGATGATCGGGCTGAACCAAGGCACCGGCCACACCGGCCGCCACATATAGTGACAGCGAAGCCGTCTCTCCGATCAATTCCCTTAATCTTTTGATTCGACTCATATCACTCTCGATCAACTCACATCACTCTTGATCAAGCACCGACGGTTATATCCAAATATCAGAACCGTTTTGCCGCCAGCAAACTTCCCTGTCGCTACACCAAAACGAATCGAACGCAATGGATCCGTGTCGATGTGTCTAAATTTCAAACAGGCATAATGCGAGCGTTTTCCTTATGCGACGATCTCGCGCCAAAACTTTCGGGTGCCCTGTGCAACACAGTTATGTCGGTATTGTAGCTCAAGGAGTCGAGTATGAAACCCAAGCGATTGTCGATCCATCTCACACTGGTCATCACCTGTATCTTTCTTCTCGCCTGTCCCGACGACGATCCCGAGCGCGTCCCGGTGGACGCCGATGAAGTGCCGGATCAACTCGATCAAAATCTACAGCGGCATCACGACGCCATTCTGAGTTCCTCGGGATGGATCGAAGACACCCGCATCTGGCAAGAAACCGGATTGCCGCTGGGCATCGACGCCACCGAGGAGACCGAGCAGAGACTCGATTCCATGCGCACCTTTTTACGCGAGTATGTATTTGTCGATCCTCATCTCGAAGAGGAGACACCCCTGTCGGTGACGTATCTCCTCGACGGTGAGCGCGTCTGTGAGGGGATCGATGAAGAGCTCGATGGCGATGACTTTCTTCTCTTCGGCATCGGGCTGCTCGACCGTCCCGCGGATGACCCACTGCTCGATCCCGGTGATATCCCGCCACCTGCTACACCCCAAGACCCCGAAGAGGGCCCAGAAGTCGACGACTTCGTTGACCCCGGCGATATCGGTGATGTCGGCGATCCCAATGAAATCGCAGACATGGACGCTATCGGCCAGATCGCCAATCTCATCGAAATTGACGAGATTGGAATCAAAACGAATGACGGCTTCGAGGACTTCGACGAAGTCGGTCAAATCGACGGTATCGAGCCAATTGCCAGAGTGGTGAATAACGACGACGAGGTCGCCGAAGATGACGTCGCCGCCTTCGACCGCACAGCCTGCGCCGAGACCATTGACGCCTCCGAGCTTCGCCTTCAGGTCATCTCCGAGGCAACCGACCAACTGACCATCGATCTGCTCGTCGGTGATCTACAGCATAACCCCGTCGAATTCTCCATCGACCGCGACTCCTCGACGACTCAGCTCGATCTCCACGAACTGGACAACGCCCTCGGCGTCATCCGTGAGCACCGAGATGACGACAACGACCTGGCAACCGAAAACGACGTTTGGTCGGGAACCCTGCTGTGGTCCTTTGACATCGAACGCGACGCGCGAATCCGCCGCCAGTTGGGCGTCGAAGGCCCCATTCGCATCGAGACCGCCGGTCTGGTCCTCGACGTGGAAACCACGGACACCGTCTTCGATCGCTGGATCGACGGAAATACAGGCGAAATGGAGACCACCGTTGATTGGAACCGCATCGAATTGGCATTTGATCTCAACGACGACGCCATGGAAGCGGACCTGGCCGATCAGTTCGATCCCGTCGACGATGAACAATACGACGAAGATCAACCAATAGACGAAGCCGAACTCCGGCAGGCCCGGCTGGTGCTCGATGGATTCACTTTCCAATCGAGATTGACTCTGGAGCAAGACGACGAATTGGCGATCTCCGAGCTCTCCATCGACGAGCCGTTGACACTCTTCTTCGACGATGAACCACAATTTACCCTCGACTGGGGCACCGTCGACGGTGAACCACTTGACCTGATACTGCGCGCCGGCGAAGAGCGCACGGAATTGGAATTCGCCTCCCCCTCGGAGTTGATCGTCGACTTCCAATTCGACGAACGGACCGACCCATTCGGTATGCCGGCCTGGATGAGTGACGACACCTGGACACTTCGGCTCGACGAAGCCGATACTCCGACTCTGGCACTGCACGCACTACCAATCATAGAGGTCGTAGACGGTCGGTTCACCGTGGAATCGACGCGGGTCCAAAATAGCGTCGAAGCCCAACCACGGGATTGTCTGGACGCCGATTCCGGAGATTTCAATGCCTTCAACGACCCGGGATTCGTGCAGACAATGCTCAACATCCATCCCCTTCAACTCTTCGCCGTCGATGATTGTTGACGCGCAACAGCTTCTGATATCCAATTGGTGATATCGCAATGGCAGGGGGGCGTAATGCCCCCCTTTTTTATATTGAATTTCAACGAAGAAATCCCATGCCAGATAAGAGCATCGAAGAGATCTCCGTCGTCGGCGCCGGCCCGGTGGGCTGTGTATTGGCCACCTTATTGGCACAGCGCGGATTCGATGTCGTCGTGTACGAAAAACGCGCCGATATGCGGCTTCGCGAAGCCGGCGGCGGCCGCTCCATCAACCTCGTCTTGACCGATCGCGGCCTACAGGCTCTCGACCGACTCGGCATTCGACAAAAGGTGTTGGATCTCACCGTCCCAGTCCGCGGAAGGATGATGCATTCCGTGGACGGACAACTCGCCTACCAGCCCTACGGAAAAGACGAATCGGAGTGCAATTACTCGGTCTCCCGCGACATGCTCAACGAGTTTTTGCTCGATGCCGCCGCAGAAGCGGGCGTCGAGATTCACTTCCAGCATGAGTTGGTCGATGCCGACTTCGACGCCCGTCACCTCGACTTTCGAGTCCCCGATGCCGAACAGCCGGTGCGCATCGATGCCGACATCGTCATTGGTTGCGACGGAGCTCCCTCCGCGCTGCGTCAACGTCTGGTCGAGGAAAACCACGTCACCGAAGACGTCGAATTTATGGATTGGGGCTATAAGGAGCTGCTCTTTCCCACCGCCGATGACGGCTCGTACCGAATGGAGAAAAATGCCCTCCATATCTGGCCTCGAGGAGATCATTTTCTGATGGGCCTTGCCAATCTGGACGGCAGCTTTACCGGCACCATCTACCTTCCGCGCTCCGGATCGAATAGCTTTTCATCGCTCGCCGACCCGGAGTCGGTGCGCGACTTTTTCGAGACCCACTACCCCGATGCGATTCCCGTGCTGGGAGATTTCATCGATGAATTCATCACCCACCCCACGGGCACTCTGGGCACCGTGCGCGCCGCCCCCTGGCACATCAAAGGCCGCGTCCTCCTCGTCGGCGACGCCGCTCACGGCATCGTCCCCTTCTTCGGCCAGGCTCTAAATTGCGGCTTCGAGGACTGCGCCGTTTTTGACGACCTCCTGGAGGAAAATCTCCCCTTCGATCAACTCTTTGAGCGCTTCTACGAAGACCGAAAGCCAAATACCGACGCCATCGCCGACATGGCCCTCGAAAACGCCGTCGAAATGGGTGAAAAAGTAGCAAACCCCGATTTTTTAAAGAAAAAAAAGGTGGAATCGATCATCGAGCAATCGCTCGGCACGATCTACCGCTCCCGCTACGCCACGGTCATGTACAGCCAGATTCCCTACCGCGTGGCCTTCGAAATCGGCGAGCAGCAAAAACAACTCCTCACCGAATTGAGCACCGACCTCGACAACCCGGACGACGTCGATCTCGACCGGGCGCGCCGCCTGATCGAAGAATCACTCACTCCCCTATACGACAAATACGGCGTCGACCTCGATTTTTGAGGGCTTATGGCCGCATTGAACGACTCTGATGTGATTCATTGATCACGAGTCGTCCTCAACGCACTCATTTGGCTCCGCACTGGTATCGCAAGTCTCCTCGTTCTCGCAGTGCTCGTCCTCGGTGCATACACACTCGTTATCTACGCAATCGCCATCGCAGTGATCGTGTGAGGTACACTCCACGCACTCATTCGGATCCTCCGTCTCATCGCAGTGTTCACTGCCACAGCCCTCTCCCTCAATGCAGGGCACGCAGACGTTCTCCTCCGTATCGCAGACCCCATCTTCACTGTCCGTGCAATCCTCGTCGCTGTCCAAACAATCCACGCACTGATACTCCTCAGGATCGCCGCTGGTATCGCAGACATCGTCGTCACATCCCTCTCCTTCGATGCAGGCTACACAGACGTTCTCATCCGGATCACAGACCCCATTTTCACTGTCCGTGCAATCCTCGTCGCTGTCCAAACACTCCACGCACTGATTATCTTTCGGATCATCGTTGGTATCGCAGACATCGTCGTCACATCCCTCTCCTTCGATGCAGGCTACACAGACGTTCTCATCCGTATCGCAGACCCAATTTTCACTGTCCGTGCAATCCTCTTCGCTGTCCAAACACTCCACGCACTGATTATC
>SKPJ01000518.1 GCA_007119595.1 Myxococcales bacterium | reverse complement strand
CGTCCACGACGTCGACGACTGGGATGACGGAGTGCTCCACAGCACCATCGGCAGCTTTAAGGGACTCGAATCGGATGTGGTCATCCTCGTCGACATCGATCCCTGCGATGAGCGCTGCTCCCGAAGTGCCCGCTACGTCGCCGCCTCCCGAGCTGTCCATCGACTCCACGTCTTCGAAAAGGATCATTGGCTAGCCACGCCGTAATTGATCGAGTGCATTATTGAGACCACTGACACGGACCACTAGAGGCGCAGGACTTCTCGAAGTCCGGGCAGGTGCCGGTGTCACTTGTCGGAGATCTCTCGGACACAGCAAGCAGCCACTCAGAAAGTCGAGCTGACCAACGCGAAGCCGAAAAACTCCGTCCATGAACTCCGAGGGACCATCTCGAAGCCGGAATCTTCCGCCTATTTCGTGGTCTGCGACTGCGCCGAAGCCGGAATCCCGGGCTATGATTAGTTTCCGAGGAGATAGGGGATTTCTGGTGCCACCTTGAGCCGCGCTGTGTGCGTTACCAGTGATTCCGGTTTCTTAACCGGAATCACCAGTCGGCGATGGAAGTCGGCTGAATTTGATGGCCGCAGGACTCATACGATGGTGCGACGCCACACGCCCAGGAGAGTTCCGTGGACGGTGTGGTCAGGGGATCGTCATTGGTATAGACGATATTGAGGTAGTAGGTGGTCCCCGGCTCCAGCGCCAGTCCGCAGCGATTGGAGGCGGAGACAAAGTCAGAACCGCCGAAGCGAAAGCCGAACATGGCGTTCGGGCCATGGACTACACAGGCGTCATCTCCCATCTCTTCTTCGATGGCGGTGATATTAAAATCGCCGGGACATGTGGAGATGGACCATAGGAGCTGACCGTGAGGGATATCCCAACCCTGAATCGGGGTCGAATTCAGATCTAGCCTCGCCGACGGTGGAATCTCTTCGGGAGTAAAGGCCATCGCCGCATAGTGATCGGGCGAAAGGGTGAAGTGTCGAATACTTGTGGTACCCGGAAATCCGCCGAAGAACTCCTCATAGGAATGACAGTCCACACCCGTAACGGACACAGAGCAATGACTGGCTCTTGTCATTTCCTGCGGAGGCTGTCGGTCGGCGCAGGGATCGACTGGTTCAGAGAGGACTACGTGGACTTCGGCGTGCGGTGAATCACCGAATTGATTGGAACAAACCAACTGTAGGCCGTACTCCCCGGGCGCAAGATCTGACGCCAGGCTGATCTCCTCACTTCCCGTTGGAGTCTTGGAGCCGGACCAGCCGGGGAGACCGTCTTCTGTAGCGGGAGCGTGACATTCAGTGGCGTCTTCTGACGCCCATTCCACCAGCACCGACTCGCCGGGCACGATGACGTCCGGGCTCACCGTAAGTGAAGGGGTGGGGGGAGCGTTGCCGTCGACGCACTGACCTTCATCGCAGGTCTCATGCTCTTCGCAGTCTGAGTCCCCCGTACAATCATCAGCGTCGGTGTCGTCATCATTGGCGTCGTCATCATTGGCGTCGTCATCATTGGCGTCGTCATCATTGGCGTCGTCATCTCTACCGTCGTCGACGCACTGACCTTCGTCGCAGGTCTCATGCTCTTCGCAGTCTAAGTCAACTTCACAATCTTCGGTTTGCTGCCTCTGGTTTTCTTCGGCACCGCCATCGTCACCACAGCCGGAGAGGACCAACAGGAACATCGCGAGTAGTGTTAGGACAGCGTTCCTCATGGATATTCTTCCTTTCTGCGTTATGTCTACGCGTGCGATGGGCCTAACTTTTTGCGTCTGCATTGTTGTTCGTGACAAAGAGCCGATTTGAGGCTTCGCCTTGGAGAGATCGAAAAGGCTACGAGTCAATTGTGCAATTGCCGCCGTCACAGCTCGATATGCAGCTTCCCTCGGTTGCGCAATCAATATGGCAGCCTCCGCCGGCACAGCTAAAGGTGCAGTTTGCTTCGCTGCTGCAGTTCAGAGTGCAGCCGCCTCCCTCGCAACTCGCCAAACACTCACTGTCGCCGCTGCACTCACTGGTGCAGCCACCGGGATCGTCGCAGGAAAATTCGCAATAGGCATCTTCGTGGCACAGATTGTCGCAGTCGCCACTTTCGCAGGAGCCCCAGCACTGCGATTGACCCTGGCACAACCGAGAGCAGTTGCCGTTCTCACAAGGCATCAGGCAGTCATTGGAAGCCGTACAGGTGTGGTCGTAATCCCCTTTGTCCACATCTTGAGTGGCATTCGGCTTATGGTTGGAACTATCTTCTTCACTCTCCGAGCCACCGCAGGCGGCGAGCATTCCCAGGAGTGCAAAGATAACGAATATGGCAGGAGCAGATCTGAACATGGCCTGGGCAACCAGTGAGGGAGTCCAATTTTTCGTGGCTTCTGACAACTTCAGAATCACAAAGGTACAATTGTTGAGGCAGCAATTCCAGGATTGCCAGGGCGGGTATGGCGCGGTTCCCGGATCGGGGACCAAGCCTTACGCCAGAGAGTTCAGCGGGGGTGACTTAACGGGGAGGAAGGTGCGGGTGACCCACACATCAAGTAGCCCAAATGGTGGATAGCCAACCCTCTCCCGGCTTTGCCGGGGAGGTGGGCTGGCGCAAGCGAAGCGGCGCGCCAGGTCGGAGGGGCCTTTTCGCATGCCCCGTACCCTCACCGCCGCCTCCCAACAAACCTTGCCTGTCTGTCACATTAGTTCCCATCCGGAAAACCCGGAATTTCGCAATGACCGGCTGAAATCGCGATCTGACGATCCGCTCAACACTTGGAATAACCTTCGGATATGCCTTCGGTTTCACGAAATCGTCATCTCAACGATTTCATCTCGGCCCTGCTCAGATTCGGACTTTCCGGATGAGAACACATTAACGCACCCATTTTTGTGCTGGTGACGATCCTATGCATCAATCCCCCGATTACGGAACCGCGCCCGGGCGGGTGTGGCTGATGTGTGTCGCTAGGGTTGTGATCCTCTCAGGTGAAGGGGTGGGGTGTGCCCCAAGTCCTGGGCTGGTGGGTGGCATTAACGAAGGCGGTCGATGACCCATGCGATCGACGATTCTTACCCCGTCGATGGATTTCGGCCCATTTATTGCAGTGTTGTCTGCCGAGTCCTGCCGCGTCGAATAAGCGGTTCAAATCCACGAATATCTGATAGAGAAAACGAATATTGGAGCCTTTTGTGATGGCAAAGTCATTTCGTCCATCTTATTCTTCTTATTTCACCATCACGTTATTCATCGCTATCTCGCTGGCGGTGACGGGATGCAGCAACGGAGAGTATTCGACTCCGGTCGATCCATCGGAGCCGAACCCGCCTCCTTATGAAATCGGTGAAGAGGGAAAGATCGCGGCGCTCCTCGCCGATCAGCTCGTCGATCGGGAAATTCGGCTCGGCAGGGAATTGGCCTCTGGTGCAGACTTCGAGTTGCTCTTTGTCGAGGCCGATACGGAGGCCGAGATCGAGATCATCAACGCCGAGTCGACGGACGATGAAATTCTAAGAGTTGAACAAATAAATGACGATCACCTTCGCCTGGAGGCGGTGGAAGAAGGCTCGGCGACGCTCAAGATGAGCGCCACCGTGGGGGATGAGGGCGTCATCGACGACGGCTTCGGATTCACCACTTCAATACCATCGTCGGTTGATTTTTTCGGCTGTTCCAATGCCGAACGACCTGTGGTGCTCGTCGAGGAATCGCTGTTGATCAGGGCGGTCACTCGAAATGAGGCAGGCGATGAGATCGCCAGCTTCGGTCTGACTCCGTTTCAAATCGAACCCAGTGACGCAGCGGTCGTTGGTGCGACCAATCGGACTCGTGCAGAGATTGAGATCTTGGTGGCAGGCGAACCCCAGAGCTTTGCGTTGAAGTCGAAATTTGATGATACGGAGATGTTCATCGACGCCATCGAGCCAGGTGATGTAAATGACCTGGTGCTGGTGAATCCGAGTCTATGGAAGCCGCCGCCGACGATTCAGCTCGGCGAAGGTATTACGGATTTTGCGTGGAGCGTCTCAGTGCGCCCAGCCGTGGACGGACAGCCGATATGCAATGCGGAGTTAGCGCTGGAGGCGACGACAGATACCCCTGAAATTTGCTCCGTGGCTGCCGACGGGTCAAGTTCTACCGATGTTGAGGCCAAGGATGTGGGGACCTGTGAATTTGCTCTGACCTTTCCGGCGGGAAATGATGGTCAGGGAGTCAGCAAGCAACTGACTGCCTTCGTGGAGGAATAGACCGCGGCTTTTGACCATCTTGTCTGGATGATCTGTAGATACCAAAGAAGCGCCCGAGTTACGGGTGTCGGTTCAGCGCAACAACGGAGCTGCCTATAAATACTACCTGAAAGGCGTTGTGTTGGTCGGTATCCTATCGCGCATATCAATTGCAGGTCTTGAAGCCGAGTCGCAATGAAGGACCATAAAACTCCACAACCTGGCGGTTCCGCGACCAGTCGCGGAGCAGAGGGCCAGAT
>SKPJ01000078.1 GCA_007119595.1 Myxococcales bacterium | reverse complement strand
TGTGCATCACACACCTGGCGAGCATTGCCTCACGAAGCGATCACCATTATCAGGTCGAAAAGCTCGAGCGCGACGGTCGGACCCATTCCACGATCGTGCCCCTGTCAGCGGACCAGCGCATCGAAGCCATCGCCCAGATGCTCGGCGGCACCCGGGCCACCGACAAAACCCGCGAGGCCGCTCGAGAACTTCTCCGGTCTTCATCGTAATACTGGGATAATCCCCGAAAACGTCGCACCGATTCTCCTTGTTTTTTCGTCATTCTACCCTACACTCCCAAAAAAAGTTCAAGCCCTTTTGAACACCATGACCAAGAAGTGCCCCCATGAGCCTCGCCACGGCGACAACACCAGACTTTCTCGACCGCTTCGAGTCCCACCTTCACAAGACGCTCTGCGATCCACGCCACGATGCACGTAAGCCCCACGTACTTTTGGATGCATCCCGACATCTCGCGTTTGCCTCGGCAGCCAAGCGCATGCGCCCACTGCTGGTCGACCACTTCGGCGCTGCCGTCGATCTCAGGGCAAGCCATCGCTTATCCATCGCCACGGCGGCCGAGTTGATTCACTCCGCAAGTCTTCTACATGACGACGTCATCGATGAGGGAACGGAGCGCCGGGACCAACCCACGGCGAACGCTCAATGGACCAATTCCGTCGCCGTACTCGGCGGCGATCTACTATTGTGCATCGCACTGGAACAACTCTATGAACTGCCCCGGTCGGTGACGAAGACAGCCGTCGATCTCGTCGCGCAGATGACCCGTTCGGCGATGCGCGAAGTGCACGCACGCCGTCAACGGCAGTGGGATATCGACGATTGGGAGGCCATCGCAACCGGCAAGACCGGCGCTCTGCTCGGATGGTGCGGGTCGTCACCGGCTATCGCCGTCAATCGCCCGTCTCTCGCACAACGACTCGCCGATTGCGGTCACCGTCTGGGCCTCGCCTTTCAGATCACCGACGACGTCCTCGATTTGATGGGCCGTGAAACCGGAAAAGATCGCTACGCCGACCTACGCCACGCCAATCCCTCCTTCCCCATCGCTCTGGCACGCTCGAAGAGCACTGCAGTGCGCGCCCACACCAACGAGATCTGGGCAACCGACGGGGCGAGTGACCAGGCGCTGGAACAAGCCGCTGCTGCCATTGTTGAATCCGGGGCCATCAGCGCTGCCTGGAAACGGATCGAAAAGCATCTCGACATCGCCATGGAGTCTCTGGGAACCTTTGCGGACAAACCCGGCGGTCATCATATCGCCCGCTGGGCCGATCAACTCCGATCTATTGCCCGAAACACCATGGAGGACTCTTGAAGGGATATACCCACCGAGAAAATGAGAGGGAACCGACCACCAGCCTGCCCTTATGGGAAGCATTGGTCACCGATGCCGTCGGCGACGTCATCGAGTTTTGGGGATTTAAGCGAAATCACGGCCGCGTCTGGGCACTTTTGTATGTGCGCGGCGAACCGATGACGGCGCGCCAGATTCGCGAGGGACTCGACCTGTCGAAAGGCGCCGTCTCGATGATCAATCGCGATCTGGAGCACTGGGCGATCGTCGAAAGGGTCCGGATACCCCAGCAGTCGGCCTGGCATTACGTCGCCGAAGTGGCATTTATGAAGATGATCACCCGCGTGCTCAAACAACGTGAGGGAAAGCTGATCTCCCGCGTCGCAACCGACCTAAAAGACGCCCGTAAATTAGCCGAAGAAGCCGACGAGCCAGACGACGAGGTATTGGAGCGCATCGAACGGATGCAGCGCCTGGCCGGGCTGATGCAACAGGCCGTCGACATCTTCACCAAGACCTCTCGCCTCGACGTCAGCGACACTCGCGATTTGCTATGACATTGGCATCGATTTTTCCCTCCTTACAAGCCGAACCACATCCTGATCATCAAGATACGTTGAAGGTCGTATCGAGCCAGTCAATAAATAGGCTGCCAGATCAATTCGGGGAATATACACGTAGCGGCCCCGACGGGCCCCTCCGTCTTCAGTTGTGGAATCTGGGGTGTATCGGGTGTATCCACCTCTTGTAAAGGTTTTCAAAGTTACTATCATTGCTGCGTTACAAGATAACGGTGAACCATCGGGTAATTCACAACAAGACGAATGGGTCACGATTCAACGATTACGTGTTCGCTGTAATTTGCTTTATGAATGATCATCATCAGCAACGCTACCTCATGGCGCGAGAGTAACATGGTAGATATCAATCGAAAGGGCATGCGACGAGTCAGCCTCTTGGGTATCGCATTACTCATTAGCGTGGGGTTATTGGGCGCGTGTAGTGACGATGACGATCCCGATGACAGCGGGAATTTCCAGGTCGGTAACCAGGTCGACGACGATCCTTCACTGGACGCCGGGCAGGAAACGGAAGACGGCGATACGACAAGCAGTGACGATGTGGAATCCGATGAGGAATCCGATACGGGAGGAGATACATCGCCGTGCGAAGACGTCGACTGTGAAGATGGTCAGCATTGCGTAGATGGGCAATGCGTTGACGATGACGATGCTACAGAGGGCGGTTTTGACTGCGACGACGCCTATTCCTTGGGCTCCCTAGCTCCTGACGATGTCACATCCGTGATCCTCGACCCATCGGGACAACCCAATCTCTTGGACACCAGTTGTTCGGTGGATGACGAGAGTCCTCAGGCGATCGTTTCTTTTCGCGTCGATGAGGCGATGGGAATTACGGCACGGATGGCCCACTCAGATCACCTATTGGTCAAGGAACTCCGAGTTGATTCCTGCGATGATGCAGCGGCTGTTCAGTGGTGTGACCACAACGATCATGGTTGGATCGCTGAACCCGATCGGGAGTATTTTTTGATCGTCGAGGCCCGAGAGGGATGGATGGTCGGTGAGTTTTTACTGGAATTGACGGTGGATTCACTAGAATGCACACCACCCGATGAACAGTGGTGTGAGTCCGATACGGTGCGCGGTGAGTGTGTGGGCGGACATACGGAGCGGATATTGGAATGTGGCTATGCCTGTGATGAAGAATACCGCGAATGTCGCGGTGATCGATGCGACAACCCGATCGTCGTCCACGATACGGTCACCGTCAGTAGCGATTATCATGCTTACCAGAACCACCTCGACTTCAAGGAAAGTCCCGCCTGTTCGACCAATCAGACGATTGGGTTGGAGACAGTCGGCTCCGACGTGGTCTTTTCACTTCCCAATCTAAGTGCGGGACAGACAGTTTTTGCCGAAATTGAAAACGAGCAGACCTTCCATGTGATCGGCCTGATGAAGGACTGTGATCCCGCGGCCGCAAGTCATAGTTGCACCCACGCCGATAGCCAGGACGGAGAATTGCGTTGGGAAGTCACCGACGACGGTGATTATTTCCTGGTCTTCAATCCCCGGTCTGATTCCAGCGGAGAGTTCACCTACACGGTGAGTATCGACAATTGATCCAATGGGTGCTCTGAACAGGTGATTTGCAATGCAACCAGGACATAAACGTAGAGGCTGTGGATCAAGTTATCGGTGGACCGGTACCATTGTGATGATGGCGATGCTCTCTTTGGTTGTGGTCGCTTGTAGCGATGATACAGATACACCACAGGGTAACGGCAATTTTGAGCCCGCACCGACCAATAACGAACCAAACGACAACGCCCAACCCGCTTCCGATGTCGGGCTTGATACGGGGGGCGCAGACGTCTCCGAACATGAGCGTGCCGACGTCGACGCCACAGAAAATGGCGAGGATATTGGTCCACCCGACAGCTCCTTAGATGACGTTCATCACACCGAGGATACGTCCACCGAGGATCCGACCCCACAACCCTGTGAGATAGGCAGCGACCTCGGTCTTCTCGAAGGTGGAACACATGAGGTGACCTTGGAGTTCGGCGTCCCCGATGGGCCCTTTGCTGCTCAGTGCGAACACGGCGGCACCGGTGAGATGGCGGTGGCAGCTTTCTCATTGCAGGCAGTGGGAGATCTGTCCATCACGACTGACGACACTGGCCATACGGCGCTGGAATTGCGAACCGCGGCTGTGTGTCCGGGATCGAATTTGTTGGGCTGTGAGGATGAGATTCTATCGTTTACCGGACTTCCGTGGAATACGGAGATGTTTTTGCTGGTCCATCGCCTGCCCGAATACGACGAAGACACGGTGGACATAACCCTTGAGGTGACGCCCCATCAAGTATGCGACGACCTGGGCGCCCGTCGTTGTATCGACGACGAGGTGGTCGAGCGATGCCAACACACCATGGTGTCACCGGACGAACCGGTATGGATTGACTATCAATGTCCCTCCGGTTGCAGCGACGAACAATGCACCGGTGATCGTTGCAGCGACCCGATCGTCGTGACAGCCCCCATCGATATTCAGGGGTATCTCACCGGGATGCATGATCTGGCGAGCCAGCCAGGGGGCGGTGCGCTTTTCGGTCACATCGCCCAAGGCCGGACCGGTCGGCGTATCTCGGTCCATCTGGTGACAGGC
>SKPJ01000406.1 GCA_007119595.1 Myxococcales bacterium | reverse complement strand
GCTCGTCTTCGTCATGGGGCCCGGGTTTGAGTACCTTGAGGGCCAGGGTGCGCTTTTCGAGCAGGTCGACCACCTTGTAGACCGCCCCGAAATTTCCGTGATCGAGCTCTTCGTCGATCCGAAAGACGTCATCGACGACGTCTCCCACTGAAGGCATCCTGGACATGAATTGGCACTCGTAGCAAAGGCAATGGGGGCGAATATCATCGTTTAGGCTCGCGCACGATGATGGCGTGGTCGTCGTCTGGTTGCAACCCACCACTGGGGTCGGGCCCGGTGAGCAGACACTGGCGGGCAACGGAGGGCCGGAATAGCAAGGGCGATCGGTGGCGTTGAACGGTCGTATCGCTACACCGGGTTGCGATATGGTATCCGGTGTTCATAAGGTCGGTCCTTGTCGGCGGCCAGTGGTGGGGCCACAGATTTTGATAACCTCTGGTTTTCATTGGCCAACCAGCCGATTCGGCTGGCGTGACCAGGGGTTGGGATTACAATTAATGGTGGTTCATCAGATGCAGGCGAGGGAAGGGCGTTGTTCCTTTGGCCTCGTTTACTCTATGATTTGCTGCGAAATTGTTGCCATTGGGCAATGAGGAAGTGGTAGCCGATCAAAAGACGCAGGATTGGCGGCGCACGGATTGAGGATTCAGGAATTCCATGAGCTTTTTACGAGGAAAGGGTCGCTATGCAGTAGCGGCTGTCGCCCTGGCAATTGCATTTGTACTCAGCATTCAGTTGGGAGAAAGAGGGGTTCAATTTGATCTGAGCCACGCCTCGGTATCCGCAGAAGAAGGTGGTGATGAGAGCTATAATCTTTCATCGCTGCGGATTTTTAACCGGGCCCTGTTGCAGATCAAAGAAAAATATGTCGATCCCGATCGCATCGATCCGGGACAGATGCTCTTTGCAGCGCTGGAGTCGGTACAAAATGAGATTCCGGAATTCGTCGTCGACTACGACGACGACGAGAAGGTCGCAGAGCGCACCCGGCTGGAGGTTCAGGTCGTCGATGAGCGGCGCTCCTTCGAGCTTCGCAGCATGGAGAGCATGTGGGAGATGAGCCTGCGCCTAAAGGAGATCTTTAGCTTCGTGGAAAGCCACCTTCCCGACGATCCGGAGCGCGATATAAAAGATATCGAATACGCGGCCATCAACGGGATGATCAGCACCCTCGATCCCCACAGCGGTCTGTTGACTCCCTCTCATTACAAAGACATGCAGACCCAGACCGGCGGAGAATTCGGGGGGTTGGGGATCGTGATCTCGATTCAGGACGACGAACTGACCGTCATCAGCCCCATCGATGGAACGCCGGCGGCCCGAAAAGGGATTCGCTCCCAAGATCGCATCGTGCGCATCGGTGAGGAATCGACGGTCAATATGAATCTCAACGAGGCGGTCAGTCGACTGCGCGGGGAACCGGGCACCGAGATCGACGTGTGGGTCGAGCGAGACGGCTGGTCCGAGCCGCGTCAGTTCACCATTGAGCGGGCGATCATCGAGATCGAAAGTGTGGAAAGTGAGCCTCTGGCAGACAAAATCGGCTATCTTCGGATCAATAATTTTCAGGCCAATACCTATCCCGACATGCGCACCCATCTACAGCAGTTGCGCGAGGATATGGGCGGGATCGACGGTCTGATCTTGGATATGCGTGACAATCCCGGGGGACTTCTCGACCAGTCGGTGCATATCAGCGACCTGTTTTTGGAGGAGGGCTCCATCGTCAGCACCGTCGGTCATGGCGATACCCTGCGCGATACCCAGGAGGCCAGCTCCTCGAATACGGAGCCCGATTATCCGATGATCGTATTGGTCAACGAGGGAAGCGCCTCGGCCTCCGAGATCGTCGCCGGCGCCCTGCAGCAAAACGATCGGGCCATCGTGTTGGGCGATGTCACCTTCGGAAAGGGAACGGTCCAGATCTTATATGCCTTTCCCGACGAGTCGGCCTTGAAGTTGACGGTCGCTCAATATCTGACCCCCGATGGCGCGTCGATCCAGAATACGGGGATCATCCCCGATCTACAGACCATCCCGGTCAGTATTCAGCCCCGCAAGGTCAGCCTGTTTCGCTCCCAGTTGATGCAGCGCGAGCGCGATATGGATCGGGCCCTGGAAAATCCGAGCACCCGTCCCGATGACGACGGACCGCTTAGCTTGATTCGCTATCTCGACGAAGAGGCATTCGACGACGAAGTGGTCGATGATCCCAACGAATTCGAGCTCGATTTTGCGATCTCTTTGGGAGCTCAATTATTGGCCGGCATCGACAATGGAACCAATCGCTCCCGGATGCTGGAGCACCTGCAGGATGATTTAAAACAGATCTTCGAGCGCGAGATGCAGGAGATCAAAGAGGAGTTGGCGGCCCTCGATGTGGATTGGAACCCCGGCACATCGCCCACCGATCCGGCCTACGAGTTCGAGGTAACCTCCACGGTGGGTGACGGTGCGGTGGCGGCCGGCGAGAGTGTGGAGCTCACGGCAGCGCTGACCAATCGAAGCGATGAACCGCTGTATCGGGTCAAGGCCCTGACGCGCAGCGACAATTTTCAGTTGCGCCATCACGAATTCATCTTCGGCCGGGTCAACCCCGGGGAGACCAAAGAATGGACCATTGAACTCGATATCCCGCAGGACGCCAAAAATCGCCATGATCGCATCGAATTCACCGTCAGCGACGATGATGACGAATTTTCCGGTGATCACCACTACGACCTGCGCATCGAGGGTAAACAGCGTCCCCATTACGCCTTTACCTATGAATTGATGCCCGACGAGATCGTCGACGGACTGCTTCGCACCGGTGATGAAGTCACTCTGCGCGTCCATCTCGAAAATCTCGGCGAGCAAATGGGCGAGGATACGACGGTATATCTCAAAAACCTCACCGGCGAGGAGATCTATCTCGAAAAGGGAAGAGCCGTCGTCAAGAATCTGGAGCCCGGGGCTTCAGAGAGCGTCGATTTATTATTCGAGGTCAACGATGTCCCGGAAAGCGGCTATGTCAGCTTTGAACTCGATATCTACGACAGCGGTTATCGCGAATTTTTCCAGCGCGAATTTCAATTGCCCGTGGTCTCTACGGAGAGCAACGTCGAAACATGGCAGGGATTGGCCACCGTGGGCGATGAGGCCGCCAAGTTATTCGTCAGCACCGATGACCAGAGCGACCCCGCAGCCCGGGTGGGCAAGAGCGCCACGCTTCCCGTCATCGCGCGAAGTGGCGACGATTGGTTCAAGGTCGACCTCGGCGAAAGACGAGCATGGATCGGGGGCCAATACGTCTCCGTGGAAGAGGGAGCCACGGGAGAGTTGTCCGGCGTAGAGCGCGTCAAGCGATTTCAAAAACCGCGCGTCGTGCTGACGCCTGCAGGCCTCTTTACCGACGAGCGCTATATCGGCCTCGACGGACATATCAAAGACGAATGGGATATCCAGGATTATTATATCATCGTTCACCACCGGGAGGGACCGATGGATGTGGAGACCCGCAAACTCGCCTATCAAAATGTCGGCGCGAATCAGGCCGAATTGTCCACCGATGTGCCGCTGTTTCAGGGGATGAACCGAATCTCGTTGGTGACGAGAAACGACGCCGGTATCTCGACGACAGAGACCATTTACGTCTACCGGGAGTAATACGAGGGTAGAATCTGCGGGATGAATACGGAAGTGGCGATGCAGGATTGGGATGTCATCGAGGAAGTGGGCGGCACTAAAGCGATGCAGCGGCTGATGAGTCGCTTTTATGACCGCCTTTTCGATGACGTCATGATCGGGTTTTTCTTCGTCAATAGCGACAAAGAGGCATTGATCCGCTCTCAAATCGACTACGTTCATGCCCACCTGGGCGGACGCCACGGGGATTACTCGGGTCCGTCGATACGCCGCGCTCACGCCGAACTTCCCATCCTCGCCGGGCATTTCGACCGCCGCCATCAGATCTTGCGCGAAGTCCTCGAAGAGTTCGACGTCCCAGAGCGGGTTCAGAAGGCGTGGCTGCAGCTCGATCGATCCATGCGTTCTATGGTCTTAAAGCAGGGCAAAGACGTTCGTCAGCAGTCCTGATGGATTCCCATAGACCGAAAGATAAAACCCGGAATCTCCGTCATGAGTCACGATGTCGATCCTTTCTATCTTCGCATTCCCGCGCCTGGAGCATCGGATGACACCGTCGAATATGACGGCTTGAATGAGGCATTTCGTAAATCTCTGAGCGCTCGAATCGGCGCCGTATCGACGACGCGGGTGGGCGGTGTGAGCGACGTTCCCTTCGACGAATTCAATGTGGGCAAACACGTCGGTGACGACCCGGAAGCGGTGCGCCAGAACCGGCGAATATTGGGCGAGATGATCGACGAGGAGGTCGAATTTTGCTGGCTCCATCAGGTTCACGGCACGGAGGTGGTCCGGGCAAGCCGAGTTCTGGCATCGCAGACGCCCGTGGAGGCCGATGCCTGTATCAGTCGGACTCCAGGCCTTGCCTGTGTGG
>SKPJ01000241.1 GCA_007119595.1 Myxococcales bacterium | reverse complement strand
TCGGACAAGGCGCGGCGACGAGGCGATGCGATGTAGCATCGTCGAGCGAGCCGCAACGCCGCTTCGACGTGCTCTCGGCGCGCAGACGCTTCACTCAACTTCTGCTCACGGCGTAGTACTGGAGTTGTAGAGTTCGCCACCGATGCGGCCGACTGGTTCTTCCTCGGTACCCGCTCCCGCTGCCGTCGTCGTCCCAAGTCGAAGCACGCGGCCTTCGGGCAATGCGTGCACATTGGGGGATTGGTATTCACTAGCCAGCGGGGCAACATCCTCGATGACTTGCGGACCAGGGTCATAACGGCGCGGGAATTGACTGACGAATAGCACCGATCCATCACTCACCTCGACGGGACGACGCATCTCCGAGGCAAAAATATCGATGAGTGTCCATGTTTCCGATTGTGGATCGAAGAGCTCCACGGCGACACTTGGCTCCCCGGCTTCGGCGTCGATTGCACCACTTGCCAATACGGTGCCATCGGAGAGCTCGATCACCGACTGGATAGAATGTGCTTCCATTGAGTCGTCAATCGAAACAACCTCGTCATCAAAGGGGTCTATGAGTTCCGGTGCAGAAAGCGACTGCACTGCGGGCCCATCATCGGCCGTCTCGTCGAGTGGCACCGTTCCACCGATGACTAAGACCCTTCCGTCTTCCAGACGAACCGTGGTCGGAAGTTTTCGTCGCGTCTCAAGAGCCGAACGAATATCGATCTGCTCACATTGCCATGGAACAGCGGCATTATTGGAGTGATCATTTTCCGTCGGGGAATCATTGGAATCAAGGGAGGGAGAATCGGATTCATCCTCCGAACAGCCGGTCATTAATCCGTAACTGCTCGCCGAAACCCGTTCGGTGGGCATTTACGCCGCGGCGACGAGGCGAGCTACTGCGAAAGTTTTATCGGGAAACTCGAAGATGTGCTGCTGGACCGAGAATGACTCGGGAACCTTACCGAAGCTCGAGTATTGATCGAACGTCACCGACGCCACCACAACGAGGAGAGACCGCAAAGCTCACTGAATTACATGACGCCGAATGAGTTTGCCGATACACGGGCAGACAATCGAGCCCGGCCGACGCCGGAAAATCACGAAAATCGCTCAGTATAACATAGGAACTGGTACACCTTTCAGGTCACTCTCTCGCTTCCCTGCGTCCTTTGTATTCTGGATTCTTGAACTACGAATGCGAAGCGACTAGCGTTTTTTCATGGTGCTAATATTTGCTGGATGCATTGACCCACATCTACCGTGCGATGGGTAATGATGCACTCCCAGATGAAAAAGGAATACGGTCTCGCTTCGTCAGTTGCGCCATCGCCAGTGGTGGAACCATCACGGCTGACAGTGAGTCTTAGGGTATTAGGTCGTATCCCACACTGAATTTGTATCTTGGAAGCGCTTTCACCATTTCATCGTTGTAATGGGACTAAAAATGAACACCGTGAATTTGTCGAAGTTATATTTCTATGCGATCCTACTCAGCTGTATGGGGCTTATGAGTTCCATGGGCTGCAGTAGCGATGACGTCGAAGACCCCGACGATATTGGAGTCACCGATGATGTCGGGGATTCTCAAGATGTCGGTGAATCCGATGTCGAGCTCGTTGAGGACACCGACCCTGTTGAAGACACCGGCCCTGTTGAAGACACAGGCCCTGTTGAAGATACCGGCCCCGTTGAAGATACCGGCCCCGTTGAAGACACCGGCCCCGGTGAAGACACCGGCCCCGGTGAAGACACCGGCCCTGTTGAAGACACCGGCCCCGGTGAAGACACCGGCCCTGTTGAAGACACCGGCCCCGGTGAAGACACCGGCCCCACCGTCGAACTCGCAGACATCGACGTGAAGACTCAACCGCCTCCGGAAGTCGACAGCGGTGAATCCTTCGACGTCGCCTTCGAACTCCTCGACAATGAGGGTGACCCAATGGCCATGGAAGATGTCGAGATCACCGTCACCGTCGATCAGAACGAATTCGCTTCCGGTGATACCCAGGTCACGGCAGACACAGATACTTCAGGCGTTGCCGAGTTCACTCTCACCATCGACGAACCTGCCGAGGAGGTGGTGTTGACCGCCACCAGCAGTCATGAAGATCTCGATGGTGTCTCCACCGATACTGCTCCCTTTAATGTCTTGGCCGAGGAGGTCGAGGACTTTACCATCATCACCCAACCGCCTGGCGTTGTCACCGCCGGGGAGTCCTTTGAGATAGCCGCTCAACTCGTCGGTGAGAGTGGAAACCCAATCGCTGAGAGTGGGGTCTCATTTACGGCTACTGTCAGCCAGAACGATTTTGCCTCCGGCACCAGCGATGCGACGCAGACGACTGACGAGTCAGGTATCGCCACATTCGATCTCGTCATTGAGGAGGCCGCCGAAGCCCTGGTCTTGACCGTAAGTAGCGCCCATCCAAATCTCGATGGCCTCTCCACAAATACCGACCTATTCGACGTTATCGCCGCCGACGCCGATGCCGGCACCTCCTGGATCAGCGGTGAGGACGGGATGGCCGATGGCGACCAAGAAATTCAGATCACGATCGAACTCTACGACACCTTTGGCAATCCAATCATCGGCATCACCCCCGAATTTCAGGCATCGGGAGATGGCAACGACTACGGCGACTGCACCGAAACCGACGCCGACGGTATCTCCATCTGCACTATGACCTCCACCGAGGCCGGGGAGAAAACACTGGAGATCACCGAGCCCATCAATGTGGTCGGTGATACAATCGAATTGTCCCTCTGCGATGCGGAGGGCACGCCATTTGGTGGCGGTACCGGAGACCCCACCGATCCCTATCGTATCTGCACAGCGGAACAACTGAACGCCATTGGAGATGGAACGGATCACCTCGACGCCGCCTTCAACCTGGCTCATGACGTCGACATGGAGAACGTCGCCAATTTCAACGTCATCGGCGACATCGATGACCCATTTGCAGGCCAATTCAACGGCGGTGGACGCACCATCGAAAATCTGACCATCCAGCGAGAGAGCGATAGCTACATCGGCCTGTTTGGCAGCATCGATACCAGCGGCGCTGTGGAGAATATCGTCCTGACGAACGTTGATATCACGGGCTACTCTGACGTCGGCGGACTCGTCGGCGAGAACAGCGGTGCGCTAATCGATGCTCAGGTCTCGGGAGCGATCCGTGGAGAGCAACCCAATATCGGTCGGATCGGTGGACTGGCAGGCGGCAATAATAGCGATGGGGAGATTTCAAATGCCTCGTTTTCCGGCGATATCTCTGGTGGCAACCGCAGCGGTGGACTCGTGGGGGTCAGCATCGGTGAAATCCACGATTCCGAGGCTGCTGCAAATATTGTCGGCGAGAATCGAACCGGGGGACTGGTCGGGCACAACGAAGGGGAAATCCACGATTCGCTAGCCAATTCAGAGGTCCTCGGTGACGATAGCGTGGGGGGGCTTGTCGGGACCAACAACGAAGGCGATATTCAACGCTCCGAAGCCGATGGACTTGTGGTGGGCGACTATGCGGTGGGGGGACTGGTTGGCTCCAATATTTACGGCACGATTACCGACTCCAACTCGGCCGGTGAAGCCAACGGTGGCGAAGTAGTAGGCGGACTCATCGGTGTGAATAATGGCGATAACGACGGGGATCTGACCAACTGCTCTTCGACCGTCGCGGTGACGGGTACCGGTGGCCTCGGTGGTCTCGTTGGCCTTCATTACAAAGGTCAAATGATTGACTCCGAGTCCTCCGGTGATGTCGAATCAACAGATAACCAACTGGGTCTCGTGGGTGGATTGGTCGGCCAGGTGGTGGAGGGTTCGATCGATAACTCGGTGTCCTCCAGCGACGTGCTGGGTCTGGCCATCAGTGTCGGTGGATTGGTGGGACGCAATGATGGCGGCGAAATCACAAACTCGGAGTCGACCGGCACCGTGGAGGGCATGAGTGGCCGCGTCGGCGGACTCGTGGGATACAACAGCGGTCTGATTCAGGATTCCAACTCCGCCAGTGAGGTCAATGGAAGCGGAGGTCCTCAAGTCGGTGGGCTGGTCGGCTATAATACCCAGCTCGTCGAATCGTCGTCTGCCTCCGGTTCGGTCGACGGCACCCACAGCGCCGTCGGCGGGCTGATCGGCCAGAATCACGGGTCGATCGAGAGCGCTGAATCAACGGCTTCTGTGACCGGTGAGGACGACGAAGTCGGTGGACTCGTCGGCAGAAATAGCAACGGCCTGATCGCCGATTCGCACGCCGCCGGCGACGTATCAGGAGGTGACAGCGTTGGCGGACTCGTCGGTATCATGACCAATCAACACTCCGCCCCCATTCCAAATATCGCCAACTCCTCCGCCACCGGTAATGTGAACGGTGATGACAATATTGGAGGCCTTGTCGGTATAAACGAAGACAGCGATATCGAGGGCTGCTATTCCACGGGTGACGTCGATGGCAACACCAATGTCGGTGGACTCGTCGGTTATAATGGCCCCACCTTTGGACAGGACAGTGACGGCGAAATCGCTGACTCTTATTCCACCAGTACGGTCGAGGGAGCAAATTCGACGGGCGGTCTCGTCGGTGTCAATCAGGGCGTTGTCATCCGCACTTACGCCTCGGGCCACGTCACCGGCACCGATGACGACTCCACCGGTGGATTACTCGGTCGGCAACGAGTCGGCATACCTGGCACATACAACAACAATTCCTATTGGGATGTGATCACCAGCGGTACCGATGAGAGTGATGGTGGCATCCCCTTGGAAACCGATGACTTCGATGACGAGGACAGCTTCAACTTGGACTTCACCAACACCTGGGTCATCGACACCGCTCCCGACGGAGTGGACCGCCCGGTTCTCATGTGGCAGCAGTAGTTCTCGAACGCCACCGACCGGGCTGCCACCGGCGAAGATAGGATGGAGGAACGCCCCCGTTGGGCAATGAAGTGTTAGTCGCCAGATCCACATTCAAACCAACGGAGGCGCAGATGAGCGTAACGTACTCTGGAACAGACCTTCACGAAGTCAACAACAACGATGGTTGGTCAAGGATGAGAGCGGAAAGACGGTGGACATGAGAGCTTGATGGAGCCCCAAGAACAGACACTTCGGGCATTTATTACAAGCCATCGGTGCCACGACGAGCGCAGCGAAGCTGTGGCGCTGGCATCGCAAGCGACTCAGAGGAGTCCTTCGACTCGATGTTCGAAGACCGGGCGGAACGAACAATACACCAGTCGGTGACGAAGCCACGGCGACAGAACTGCCGACGACCGCGACTTCGCGGAAAACGACACCTGAAATGACCAGTGGTCAATTACTGCACGCGTATTCCCACTCTTTGTGCACATACAATTCCCCTCGCTTCTCTTCGAGCTTCTCTACGAGTCGACCGGCTTCGTCGTATTCAAACCAGGTCTCGTCTATCTCCTGCCCCTCCGTGTCGTATTCGGCCTTTCGAATCATCCGCCCGGCCTCGTCGTACTCCCAGACCGTCCGCATCTCCCGTCCGGATTCCAGGTTGTATCGGTCGATTTCCTCGAGCTTGCCGTGCTCGCCCCAGGTGGTCTCTACTGCAGCGTGCCAGTGTGTTCCCTGGTGTAGTTGCCCACCATAAAATACCTCGCGCCCTTGCTGATCAAACTCCCGCAGCAAGGTGAGCGTGTGTTCCATCTCCTCCGTGACGTCCTCCAACAAAAAGTCCGGCTGGGGATGTGGTGAGTAATACTCGAACGGATCGGAGAAGGGAAACACCTGCTCGGGAGCGGCCTCCACCTGAATCTCCACCGCTGCATCAGATCCCCCATAGCTCCAACGCGCCTGGGATACCAATTCCCCTTCCACCATCCGCCGACGCTCAAAGATTCGCCCCGTGTCGTCGCGATCAAAAAGCAGCTCCGCCGAGGCCAATTCATCGCCGGATTCGACCGTCAATTGGTCGTGGAGAAGGCCCGACGCCCCGAATTCACGCTCCCGCATCGTAATCGCCCGCTCATCGTCACGAGTCCTTGCGGAAAACTCCACGGTCTCTTCAATCATCCGCCCTTCGTCGTCATAGGCGATCGTTGTCAATGCCGAACCCACTGGTCGGCCTCCGTGGCGGAACATCTCACTCCAGGCCGTACCGATACCCACATGACCGTACCAATTCACCTGTCCATATCCGTAATAATATCCCTCGTGCCCATAGCCGGCACGTATCTCGGCTGTGATCTCATCCTCGGCAGCCAACCCCAGATGATATGCGTTTTCATCCACCGGATAGCCGTGGTGCATCGTCGTTGGCAGCCGATAGCAATCGTCACCCGCGTCGCTGTGAAGATGTGCATTTGACGCCGCCCACGGGTCAGTTGTTGGTTCGTATTCAAGACGTGCGGAGGGAACGACGAGCTCATAGCTATCTAGCGGACGTGACGCAGTGTTGGCGCCGTCCTCAATTTCACCATCCAAGCCTCTGGCTTCGGCCTCGAATTGACGCCCCACCAATGCCCGTTCCTCGTCGTATTCCCACTGTTGTCGTTGCACGAGTACGCCGTCGACGTAGCGCTCGACCTGTACGGGATCGTCACCGCGATAGCTCCACACGGCCCGATCGATGGCTTGGTCTACAACGTTTGGCGTGCGAGACACTTCGATCAACCGGCCAGCTTCATCGTATTTCCACTCATATTCCGACGGATTATCTGGATGGCCGCGCCGTACGAGCCGATCTCCTTCCCACTCTTGGTGAAATCCACTGGTGCCAACAAATTCCTCTTGAGAACCGTGCAATTCGCCGTACTCAAGGTGCTGGTACGTCGTCCGCCCTCGCTCATCGAATTCCCAGACATAATCATAGTACGTATCGGAAAAAGTACTAGAATAGATCCGATCTTCTCGCTTCTCAATGCGAAGTATATGCTCTCTCGATGCATCGAACTCAAAGCTGGTGTAGGTGGAGCTTCCATCGCTTTCTGCGATCGATTTCTCGAGCGTATTTCCGTCCCACTCCCAATCGGTGACAACCTCCGATGTCAACCACGTGGCTCCGTTGGTGCGCACCTCTTTTTCAAGGGGACAACTCGCTGCCAACGCTTCCTCGGGCGGAGTTGGTATGCGCTCGCCATCTCGAGCCACCGCTTCTGGCATACAGGGCCCCTGCACCGCGACAGGGTCCGTCGAAGACTCCGGCTGCTGCGGTGGATTCTGATTTTCGCTTCCGCCCTGTTGCTCATCCGAATTTGGCGACTCTTCGACCTCCACCGGATCATCGCCGCTCTCTCCAATTTCCCAGTCTCCACAATCGACGCAATCCACCGTATTTGCGTCGCCTTCACGGGGTTCCAATTTGTCGTAATCCGTATCGCCACATCCTGTAATCACGAGCATTATCGCTGCTGCCGACCACTTCCATTTTATCCCATGCATAAGCATTCCTTACTCAATCGCAGTTATGAGTCCATCCGACTCGCGCTTTGTGCACTTCACAGACCGTAGGGAGAACTCGACACAAATTAAATTTGAATGATTTTCATACGCTATCAACAATTACTTAATGGTTGTGTGCGAGAGACGCCTCCAGTTCCTCGCTACCACTCGTCCTGAGAGTAGCCAATAATCACTACTTCACCCCGCCACTACTGGATTTCGTACTTGTCTCGACCGACATTTATTGCCACCACAGGCTCGGCGGTCCACCGTCGGGCATCGTCCAAACAAAATCGTCGTCGGGCTCAAAGATCCAGCTTTCATCAAAACTGGACTCATCTCCAAACTCTTCGGTCGTAAGACCCTCCCCCACAGGAGAAGTGTCGTTGCCACTGGTTTCAATATTCCAGTAATTGTGCTCCACGATATTTTGCGAAAACGTATTTGCCCTACCGTCCACGCCGACAAATCCCCCGGTCGACGACGCCCCCTCGGCGGTGCCCGTCGAGTAGCTATGCGTAATGGTTCCCCGTAAATCGCCGACGGCACCACCGGCAGAACCAATATCGGCTGTGGCCGATCCTGTCGCATAGGAATGGAGCACGTCCATATGTGCTGACACCTCACCGACGAGTCCACCGACCTGCCACCCGCCTGCGACATCACCGGTGGCATAGGAGTACTCGATCTTGGTATCTGACACCGATAAGCCACCGATGGTTCCCACCAATCCTCCTACCGGCCCCTCCTCAGAGGACACCGTGGCTGTGGAGAAGGAGCGTCGAATCTGACCATTATAGAGTTCGCCGACCAATCCTCCGACCCGGCCTTCGTCGCCCTCTGCATGACCGGCCGAAGATGAATCAACGATTTCTCCTCCTGTGCTCCCCACCAGCACACCGGCCATTCTCGCCGACGAAAAGGGCCCGCCACCAACTGCCCGCGCGGTACCTGAGACATGGCAATTGCGAATCTCACTACCGCTGTTGTTACCGACCAACACCCCTACTCTGGAGACTGCGCTTACGTCCGCATCAACGATGGTGACATTCTTTATTACCGCCGATCCGGTCTGGGGAAAAAAACCTGCATTATTCGTATTCAACTCCATCGTGAAATTCTCAATGGGCTTTAAGCCACCATCGAATTCACCCCGAAATGTCCAATCCATCGCCACCGCATTGACGGCGCCATCGTCCAATTCCGACATATCCAGCGCTTGTGTCACCAAAAAAGCATCTTCCACGAATTGATCGGTCAGCAGTAGACCGAGATAGGCCTCAGGGTTGCAAATCAGCCAGGGATCATCGGAGTCGCCACTTCCTCCACAAAAGGGATCACAGGTCCCCTCGTAACAGGCGACACTACTGACGCAGTCACTATCCAGTTCGCATTGCCGGGAGATCTCACAGGGGGGACAATCGGATCCACCGCAATCTACATCGGTCTCATCGCCGTTTTTGATGCCATCGTCACAGGTGGGCGCCTGACACTCGCCATCTACGCAATTGGTGCTGATGCAGTCCAAATCCGAATCACATGAAAACCCCGAAGCACAGGGATTGTCAGGCTCACAGACAATCTCCGCATCGGCTTTGACATCGGGCGCTTCATCGGCGTCGAAGTCACTGATATCAAACCCGATGTCAAACCCCTCTCCCCCGTCGAGAGCAACGTCCTGACTAACGTCGTGACTCGGGGACGCATCCGATGGCTCCGTTGCGTCGAGACTCGCTACATCAATGGCCGTATCATCTGTGACATCGCTGTATGAGTCGGGGCCAGCATCCAGCAATACATCTGCGCCGTGGTCATTTTGCACATCACCCGTATTGAGGGTGTCGTCTGATTGACACGCGAAGCAAAAGCCAAGGAGCGAAAGAATAGCCCCGGGCAACACAACCAATCGGTCTCCATTCATGATCGTTATCCCTTAAACCTGATAATTGCTCACACCTTCCCTTCGTCCCGATTCGTCTGCAATTCAAAGCGAAATCCTATATTCGACGTCGCGCATATGCCACCAACGTCACCCCGGCACCATCCAATCGGGAGGCTCGTGATTCGTTGGTCTCCAGGTTCTTAGCTTCTACGACGATAGCATAACCGTCTCTTCGTGAGATTGTATACCGATGGCTCCAGATCCCCCTTCGGGCTGTGATCTCATATCGTCTCAACTTCGTTTCGGTCCTTATTTGCAGGTACCTGCAATTCCCCAACTTCGTTTTGTTGGCCCCTGTCCATTCGCCTTTGGCATCGATGAGTCTTCGCCGCGGTGATGTGACATTGTGGCACACAAACCTACACTGCCGCACACCTTGTATTGCCCTAAGAGCCTTTCATTTCAGTGGTTTATCATTCTCTTTTCTTCTTGGAACCTTTCTTGCATGTCTCTATCTGATGTGCGACCGGAGCCTATATCGCAGCACATCGAATGACTCCCACCCGTCAACGGCGGAGAACTCGTGGCGCTGTCGAAATGGAGAACGCTTCGTGCGACGCAAGATGAAGACGTGATGTCACCACGACTCCAGCAATAAAGAGGAATCCGATGAATCGGTACTCATCGAGCTTTTTCGCCATCTCAATCGTCGCCCTCTTTTCGGTCATGACTCCCGGCATAGCCATGGCCTGGACCCACCATGGAAGTGTCGCATCCGGGACTCAGATCGACGCCTTGCCAGGTCCGGACAACACCCTCCATTTGATCTCGGATCGATATTATCGCTTCGACGAAGACGGCAACGTCGAGGTAGACGAGGCCGTTGGTGACGGAGCCCAAAACAGCATGTACTTTCCCCCAGCGATTGATGTGGAGGATGACGGGACGGTGCATCTGGTCACCCGGGAGGCCGGTTCGCCGCAGGGTGGCTATCACCTGAGATATAGGAAGCGTTCGCCAGACGCTCAGTGGCAGACAGACTATATCTTTGAGGAGCCCGAAGCGCGCAATTATGTGGTGGGCGTTGGCAACGACGGAGCGGGCAACACCCAGCTTATGTCCACGGTTGCGGGAAGCAATGTCTGGGGAGATGTCAAAATCTATGACGAAAACGGTGGCAATGCGTCTCTACAGGGCAACATTGGCGGCGCTTGGCGAGCCGACACCGACGCCCGAATGCGCGCCGTCGACGGCACGGTTTTCGTGGTCATCGGCAAGAACGACGGCAGCGGTGAAGCCTCCTTTAGTTGGGGCTCCGGTGGCAACGGACTGGCCGACCAGTTGCAGGCCAATCGCCAGGTCCACACCGGCGGCGATGGTCGGCAGGGGTTTCCCGACATCTATATAGATTCCGGCGTCAATGCACACTTCGTCTACGGATCTCAGACCGGACAGGTGATCTACAATCGCTATGACGCCTCCCAGCAACGGGTCTTCGATGAAGACATCCAGGTATTGAGTGGACTCGGCACCTGGCATTTGAGCACCGGCATCGGAGCCGTCGGCGCCTCCGATGACGGCCAGACCATCGTTGTCGTGGGTCTCTTATCAGACGGAAGCCAGGCGGCCACAAACTCCGAGATGATGTGGACCTATTCAGAAGACGGTGGACAGAGTTGGAGCCCCCAAGAGAGCCTCGGCGTATTTACCAGCGGCGGAGAGGGTCGGCTACGCCCACGCCTGATGGCCATCGGAAATACATTTTATATGTTCTACAACGAAAATGGTGTGAGTGGCATCAGCCTGATGACAAAGGAGATCGGCACCGGCGAGCCGGCGACCGGAGAGGATGACGAAGAAGAGGTACTGGGTCCGGCACAACTTCGGGCATTGCGCACTGACGGCATCGATCTGGGTGCCGATCTCTCGGCATTTGGTGGCGGCGAGGCGATCGGCCTAGATGGCAATGACTGGCGAGGAATCGACGGGGCGACCTTCGACGGAACCACCGTGCAGGCGGCGCTTCGCTGGAGTCCTGACAGACTCTATCTGGGACTCGAGGTCGAGCAGTCGGAACATCACAACGAGCATGAGGCCCCAGAGTTGTGGATGGGTGATAGCCTCCAGATTGCCTTCGATACTGAAAACGCCGGAGGCACCAGTTACGACGCGATCAATCATCACGAAATGGGATTTGCCCTGTCCAATGCCGAGGCCCTCTCGCATCGCTTCCACGGGCCGTCCCAGGCGAGTGACGACTGGGATTTCTTCGTCGAAAGAGAGGGTACCACCACGCGCTACCAGGTTCATCTGGAGCCGGCAGCCCTCGGTCTCAGTGCTTTCCATGCCGAGCAGACGATGGGCTTTACGTTTTTGGTCAACGTCGCCGACGCCTCGGGCCGGTTGGGTTGGCTGGAGTTGACACCGGGCATCGGGGACGCCAAGAGCCCCCAGGACTTTGCTCAGCTCGAATTGGCCGATGAGTACGACGATGACGCGCCACAAGAAGACCCGGGCGTCGATGAGGAGTTAGATGACAGTGGGTCCGCGGAACAGAACACGGACGAGCAGGACACCGATGAGCCGTACACCGATGACCAGGACAGTTCCGATCCCTCCGCCGACGACTCCGAAGCCCTTGATTCCAACCCCGACGAGCAATCAGGGGATGAATCACCAGATCCAGAAGATCAGCAACAGGCTGAAAGTGACGTCCACAGCGATGCCTCATCGTGCAGCGCCTCCGGGGCCACGCCCACCGGCGATGGTCTGCTTATCTGGATGACACTGTTCTTACTGGCCCTGTTGCGGTGGCGACCACAGAGAGAAAACGGACAGAAACAAATCTGACCGGAGAGACGTGCAAAAACCCCACAACCAACCCATCTCCGAAGCGTCCCCGTCCACTTCCCATGGACCACTCTGCCCAACCATACCCAATGGGGCGAAACCCGAGCCGATTGCGTCTTCAGATCGACGATTTTCGCTCCAAATAACCCCCATTTTTTCCCAATATAACCCTCCAAACCTGTTCTCGAGCACCAACTCCAAAAAAAAAAAAAAAAGCGCCCAAAAATTGAAGACTCCAATATCATATCAACTTCGTTTCGGCCCTTGTTTACGAACCCTTGCGCATCGCACAGTCTGTTTTTCGATCCGCTTTTCGTGTCGCCGCGTCGATCGCCTTTTTGCGTCCAAGGTCGGGCAAAAAAATTGGCGTTGAGCAGGGCATGAATCCCTTCCTTACAGTTGTTGACCGACTCGATCATCTACATCGCCGATACCCGCTTCTTTGATAGGAACTGATTTTTCTCGGCAGAGACGATGGAGACGCTCCTCTTTTGGTCCCCTTTGGGGTAAGCTTTTATCGCTATTTCCACTCTCACCGCCCGTGAGGAGATGGTGGCTTTGCTCAGTCTCGGTGCTCATATCAAGTCCAACGGCGCTCCGAGATGGTTGTTGCTGGGTTGCGGATACCAGCGATTACTCCAATACAAACACGCTTTTTCCCTGGGGATGCAGGATCTGGAAGAGAAATGATCAACCATGGGGACGCGGGGATAACACTCCCCATGCAGTCTCAGGAGAACGGACTTTGGCAGGACACGAATGCAGGAAAGCACTTCAATCGGGGGGAAAGATTTCACGTTATGTGGTTGTGCTGGCATGCACTTATCTCTTGTCTGCGATGGTCCTGTCCTATGCTGTTGACGTAGCTGGGCTTAATATTTTTGGTCTGGGAGAAAACTATGGACAATATCGGGAGGGTGAGTCGGTACTTCTCTGGATGGAACTGTTCAGAGAAGCTTCGTTAACCGAGGTTCTACAGTGGATTTTTCTGGGTCTGTCGGTGGTTCTGTCATTGTACTTATACCGCAAACACAAAGAGGATCTTTCAAACCCGGCAGTCTGGCTGTTGCTCTGTCTGGGCCTGACACTTATGTTTTTTGAAGACAGTCAGAATTGGAGGCATAGGTTATCAGGATCTATCGGTTCTTATCTTGGTTATGATATTTATTCGCTGGAGTTTCGAGGAAGCACCCTAAGAACAAGTATAGAAATAATATTTTATGCTGTTCTGGGGAGCATTATGTCATTTTCCTTTTATAAAATAGTCACCGAAAGGTCCAACCCGTTAAAAATGAAAGCATACCTCTGTTTGGGTTATCTTTTTTACGCAATTGCGGCCATTGGTTCGGCCACCAGGAATATCGAAGATTGGTACGCCCGAGCAGGGGCCAGAATGCTGGATGTTCTCATACAGGGACGAGATCTACACTGGGGCGTCGAAACACTACACAATGAATATCCGCTCGGATTCTGGTTTATGGATTATCTTCTGGAAGAATCACTCGAGCTACTCGGGGCAGCCTGTATCTTGGCAGCCGTGATTGTTTTTTTCTCGCAAACTCTCACAAGAGAGACCAATAGAGAAACCGACCGAACAGAGAAACCGACCGCACGTAGTACAGGCTCGCCGCACCACGGGGACGCCGTCTGAATGCCTCATCACTACCCATGCGTAAAGTTTGAGGTGGATCGCTTGGCCCTTACGCTTCCCCCGGTCCGTTTTATCTTGAGAGTTCTCGGTGGGCTCATCCTCGATTCGAAAGACCTGGCACGCACACCTCTCACAACTCGGACTCCCAGCCCGTATTGTCCAGGTTCTTCACCGGCTCCCGACCATCGGCACCGTAGAGGTAGGTCGGGTTTACCCACCACGCAAAATGGTCAAAGCCTGTTTCAGGATCCACCGCCACGGTCTTCATGAACACCATTACCACAGGTCCCGACGGGAGCCCAAAGGCCAGCGCGCGCGCCTTGAGCGTTGCCGACGACTCCAACGTCCATTCTGCCCAACCATCCACTACCCGATGGGGTGGGCGATTGTTGTTTGCGTCCATCCACGCCTCATGGGACTGGTCATCAGGGTCAACGTGTTTGTGCCCATGCGCTGTAATGATCCCGTAGCCTTTTGGCCCATACTCCGCGGGAACCCGCAGAATCGTCTCCTGTCCAGGGATCCAAAGAAAATCTCCGTCGTAGTCTCCAATGTCGATGGGTTCATCGGCCGGCATCGTATTCGGATCGACCACCTCCACTGTGAGCCCTAGCTCATCCAGGCCGAGATCGAAGTGATGACTGATCTCCAGCTCGTCGAGAGCACGGCTGTAAATGGCAACCCGATGGTATGTTCCAAGCCAGGGGCGATCGTTCGTAGGTTCGTTTCCAAGCGCGAGGGGCTGAGCCGGATCCCAGTTCGAGAGGCTTCCGGATATCGACCGACTCTCTGCCAACAGACCGTTAACATAGAGACGACCTTCGCCGGACGCATCGCGCGTATAGACCACATGCACTGCGCCGGGTTGAAGCAGGCCCTGCGATGTCTCGACGCCGGGGTAGCCGTTATTCCCAATCGTGGTGGTCCGGAGCCGACCTTCGAAACCGGTTGCGCTCTGGCCCAAGGTGAAGTTTCGCTCCAGGGTTGACGTCGAGGACGTCACGATTCTCGCCGGACCAGCCTGGGTCAGGTTTGCTGGAGATACCCATGCTTCGATGGTTACTTCATCCGGAGTTGCAACGGCGGACCCGATCTTGCTCGAGCCCCCTGTGGACGCTGCAATCGTTGGCGAGGTGAAGGTCAGTCCGTCCGCGCTCCAGCTTGCCGCTGAAGCATTCTGAATGGTTAGATTCAAAGGAGGATCGACCCCAGATACGTCCTGGATCTGTGTACCCGTTCCTTCCTCGAAGGTGTACAGGGCAACGAGGCCTGCCTGGGCCCAGCCGAGATCGTCCGATTCCCCCGCGTCCGAGTCTTCTGCGTCACCCGAGGCGCCTGTGTCCGTATCATCCGTATCATCCGTATCATCCGGGTCATCCGGGTCATCCGGGTCATCCGGGTCATCCGGGTCATCCGGGTCATCCGGGTCATCCGGGTCATCCGGGTCATCCGGGTCATCCGTATCACCCG